>NZ_RZSJ01000133.1:0-12229 GCF_003998025.1 Mesorhizobium sp. M8A.F.Ca.ET.021.01.1.1 | reverse complement strand
GATGGCGACCGTTCCGTCGTTTTGCTGGCGCCAGAATTTCACCTGCTCGATGCCTGGCAGGAGCCGTCGGCAATTCGGAGCCACGGTCAACAGCGACAGACCATCCGAGACCGAGGCGCCGCGCGTGACCGCGCAAGCCCCCTCGTCGCCATTGGCGACCAGCCTGTAGGTGTTGGACGGCGTAGCCTCTAGGGCGACGCTTTCGCCATTGCCGTCATGAAACAGTTGAACGCCGCCAACCAAGGCTGCGGCTGCGATTACCGCGGAAAGCGCCTTCATACTGATCTTCACCCATGCATACAGACAGGGTGAAGAATGATTTCAAAGGGTTAAGCAGACGTTAATAAATATGGCAGCCCGACCGCTCAAGGGCGAGCCTTCACATTGACCGTCTCCGGCACCGGCGTCAGCGCCCGGCGCTCGGTGAACCAGGACACCAGATTGTCGACGCAGAGATCGGCCATGGCGCGGCGTGTGTGCTCCGAAGCCGAGCCGACATGCGGCAGCAGAGAGGTGTTTGGCAAGTCGAGCAACGCCTTGGGAACATTCGGCTCGTCGGCGAAGACATCGAGCCCGGCGGCGGCAATGGTGCCGTCGGCAAGGGCGGCCGCGAGGGCCGCTTCGTCGACCGTGCTGCCGCGGCCGATGTTGACGAAGACGCCATTCGCGCCGAGTGCCGACAGGATCTCGGCATTGACCGCTTTCTGCGTCGAAGCTCCGCCGGGCGCCACCGAAATCAGCGTATCGACCGCCTCGGCCAAGCCCTTCAACGTCGGATGGTACTGGTAGGCAAGGGCTTCGACACGACGCCGGTTGTGGTAAGCGACCGGCAGGCCGAAGGCCTCCAGCCGCCCGGCAATGGCCTGCCCGATGCGGCCCATGCCGAAAATGCCGACGCGGCGCGCGCGCAAGGTGAGCCGGCTCAGCGGATAGTTGCCCTTGCGCATCCAGTTGCCGTCACGCAGCCAGGTCTCGGCGCGCGGCAGGTCGCGCACCGTGTTGATCAGCAGCCCGATCGCGGTGTCGGCGACCTCCTCGGTCAGCACGTCGGGCGTGTTGGTGACCATGATGTTCTTCGCCGCCGCATGGCCGACATCGACGGAATCGTAGCCGACGCCGAAAGAGGCGATGAGTTCGAGATTTGGCAACGCATCCATCATCGCCGCGCTGATGCCGGCAAAGGAAGCGACGCCACGTACGGCGCGGCGCATCTCCTCGGTGACCAGCGCCGGATCGGCCCGCTCGATGCCGACGCGCCTGAATGTCCGGTCGATGCGATCGGCGGCATGGCCGCTGAAATCCGATGGCACCAGAATGGCAACGGCTTGCAGATCTTCGGCCCTGGTCATGCACGCTCCACCGGCTTGCCGGTCGACTGGCGCACATGCAGTTCCGGCTTGATCAATTCCTGCGAGGGCCGCACCGTCTGACCGTTGAGCTTGTCGAGCAGCGCGCTGGCGGCGCGGCGGCCAACCTCGCGCTGGCCGTTCCAGACGGTGGTCAGCGCCGGCGTGGCGATCGCCGCCTCCTCGAGATCGTCATAGCCGGTGACGGAGATGTCGATGCCCGGCACCAGGCCGGCGCGCGCAATGCCGTTCATCAGGCCGATGGCGACGAGGTCGTTCCAGCAGCAGGCGGCGGTCGGCCTGTCCTTCAGCGCCAGGAATTGCCCGGCCGCCTCGAAGCCCGCCTGCTTGGTGCGCGGGCCGGCGATGCGCCAGGACGATCTGACTTCGAGCCCCGCCGCCTCCATGGCGTTGACATAGCCCTGGTAGCGATCGCGGCCGGTCGAGGTCTGATCGGTGCCGCCGATCATGGCGATGCGCTTGTGGCCGAGCGAGATCAGATGGTTGGTGGCGAGGCCTGTTCCATAAGAGTCGTCGCCGCGAAACACCGGCACGTCGGCGCCCTCGACGGTGCGTGCGATCAGCACCGCCGGCAGGCCGTTCTCCTCGGCCATGACGATGTCGGACGCGGGCGTGCCGATGGCCGGTGACATGATGACGCCGTCGGCGCCGAGTTGCAGCAGCGTATCGATGAAGGTGCGCTGCTTTTCGAGCTGATCATAGTGATTGGACAGGATGAAGGTCTGCCGGCTGCGGTCGAGCTCGCTCTCGATCGAGCGCAGGATCTCGGCGAAGAACGGGTTCATGATGTCGTGCACGACGACACCGACAATGCCCGAGCGCGAGGTGCGCAGGCTGGCGGCGCGGCGGTTGTAGATATAGCCGATGGCGCGCGCATGTTCCTTGATGCGGTCGCGCGTCGAGCCGGCAACCAGCGGGCTGTCGCGCAGTGCCAGCGACACGGTGGCCGTGGACACGCCAAGCGCATCCGCGATCGTCGACAGCTTGATCTTCTGTGCCAGGCTTTCGCTCCCCGTCGTTTTTTAAACTGTTTAAGGGCGGCCTTATGCCATCGATCGGGGCCAAATCAAAGTTTTTTTGCCAGCGCCTCGGCCTCGACATCCGAGGCGGCGCGGCTGCGCAGCCGAAGCCGGTGTTCGCGATGGACGATGTAGAGGCCGCTGGCGACGATGATGGCGGCGCCGACCAGCGTCCAGCGGTCGGGGAACTGCTTGAAGACAAGCCAGCCGGAAAGGATCATCCACACCATCTGCGAATAGGGATAGGGGGCGAGCGCCGTGGTCGTTGCCCGCCGATAGGCCTGGACCAGCAGCCAGTGGCCGACGCCGCCGAACACGCCGAGCATGAGCAAGACGAACCAGTGCCAGCCATCGTGCGGCAGAGAGAAGGAAAACGGCAGCATGGGCAACAGCAGCACCGCCGGCGCCAGCGCCGAGAACAGGATCAGGCTTTCCGAGGTCTCGGTGGCCGACATGCGTCGCGTCATGATGACATAGAAGCAGTTCGACAGCATCGAGCCGAGCGCAAAGAGGTGTCCGATGCCGAAAACGCCGACACCTGGCCTCGTGATGATCAAAACCCCGGCGAAAGCGGCCAGGATCGCCAGCCACCTCCGCCAGCCGGCCCATTCGCCGAGCAGCGGGCCGGCAAGGGCGGTGATCACCATCGGCCCGAAGAAATAGATTGACGTCGTCTCGGCCAGTTGCAGGGACCGCAGCGCCAGGACGTTGAACATGGTCGAGCCGAACAGGAAGGCGCCACGGATCACATGCGCCGGCAGGTTGACCGGGCGAAACCGCGCCGGCTCGCGCCAGCCCCGCAGCAGCGCCCCAACCAGCACGACATGCACGGCAAAGCGCACCCAGGCGACGATCAGGACGGAGACGCCGGCCAGGACGAGATATTTGCTTGAGGTGTCGAGGAAGGTGAAGAAGACATAGGTGGTCAGCATGCACAGGATCGCCACCGGCGGCGTCGCGCTTTCTGACTGTCTTTGGGAAGGATTCACGTGCAGGCCGGGGAAAAGCTGGGCTGGAGCCCACCTTTGCGGGAATTGTCGCTTGCCGGCAAGCCAATTGTCGCCCGCTGCCGCGCCTGGGGTCGCTGGTACAACAACAGCCGCCGTCAGGCTTAGTCCGCGGGCGCTATGTGTGCATTCGGGCGCCCTTGGTGATCTTGTCGACAACCTTCTTCTCGGCGCGCAGCGCGATGCCGACCACCTTGGCATCTTCGGGCGCGAATTCGGCAAACACGGCGCGGTTGGCGGCGTCGAAGCCGGTGGAAAACATCTCCTCGACATAGAGCGAAGTCGTCACGCCGCGTTCCAGCACACGCCGGTGGATCGCACCGAGCGTCGCCTGGTCGGCCGAGAGCACGATAACCGGCTGGATCGACAGCGGATTGTAGAGATTGCCGGCGCGGTCGCGATAGGGCTCGCCGATGATGTCGGGGAATTGCGCGACGATGCCGCTGGTCAGGAAGGCGGTGACGTTGAGTTTCTGCCAGACGGGCAAGTCTTCTCGCAGTACGATTGCAAATTTCGTATCGAACATGACAAAATGGCCATTCGAGGTTAGGCCCCGATAGCGAGGCTGTGAAGGAGACGATGTTGCACGATCTAGGCAGCCAGGCCTTCGAGGGTCTTGGACGTTTGTGCGCAGATGCCGCTGAAAACTGCATCATCTCGGCTCCCGATCCCGCCGGGATGGAGCGCATCGAGGCCCGGTTTCACGGCAGCGCCTTCGATCCGCATCGCCACGACACCTATGCGATCGGGGTGACGCTGCGCGGCGTGCAGACCTTCCGCTATCGTGGCGCGGCACGGCTGAGCCTGCCTGGCCAGGTCATCGTGCTGCATCCCGACGAATTGCACGATGGCGGCGCGGGCACCGAGGAAGGCCTGCGCTACAGAATGCTCTATCTCGAGCCGTCACTGATGCTCGACTGTCTCGGCGGCGCGGCGCTGCCGTTCGTCAGGGACGGGGTGGTGACGGACGATGCCTTCTGCGCGACGCTGTTTTCGGCGCTCGGGCCGTTGGAGCAGGAACTCGACGAGCTGTTCGTCGACGACTTTCTGGCGCAGCTGATGCAAAGCCTGGCCCGGCATGGCGGCCAGCCGGCAAAGCCGATAGCCGGGACGGCGCGGCGGGCCGCGACGCTGGCGCGCGAGTATCTGACGGAAAACCTCGACCGGCCCGTGCGCTCTGGCGAGTTGGAAGCCGTCACGGGTCTCGACCGCTATGCCCTGTCGAGACATTTCCGCACGGCCTTCTCGACCAGTCCGCATCGTTTCCTGGTGATGCGCCGGCTTCAGCGCGCGCGCAGGATGATCGCCGCCGGCGAGCCCTTGGCGCAGATCGCGATCGAAGCCGGCTTCAGCGACCAGAGCCACTTCAACAGGCAATTCAAGAAAGCGTTCGGCATGACACCGGGACGCTGGTCGTCCTTGATCCATGGAGCTGCCGCGGCAGCCTGATTGCCGAAGAGATCAGTCGTCCGACTCGGCGTCGTCGTCGATCAGCACCAGTTCCTCATTGGAGAGGTTGGCCTCGATGCGGGCGAGCAGCTTGAACAGCGCCTTCTGGTCCTTCTTGTCGAGGCCTTTCAACGCTTGCTTTTCGGTCTTCTTCACCGACTTCTCGATGGCGCGGATGGTTTCACGGCCGGTATCGGTGAGGAAGATATGCGCCTGGCGGGCATCGGATTCCGACGCGCGTTTTTCCAGAAAACCCTGCGCCTGCAGCCGGTTGATGGTCTTGGTGATGGTCGGCGGGCGCACGCCGAGACGCCCGGCGAGATTGCCCGGTGTCTGGCCGTCCTCACGGTCCAGCGCCAGCATGATCTGGTCCTGGCCGGCGTAGAAGCCATGCGCCAGGAGCCGTGCCGCCAGCGCGGTCCTTGCCAGCCTTGCCGCTGAATGCAGCCGGCTCATCGTTGCAGTCTTGTCCGCCTTGGCCATGGTCATCCCTCTTCGGCCGTACCGGTGCGCACAGCATAGACGCAGCCGGCCGGTTGGCAATCGACGATCGAAAGATTCCGGCATTCGAAACAGCTTTGCCGGCAAGCATTGCGGTGTCCGCCGTGGTGATGCCAGATGTTTATTTCAGTTAGATGACAAACGAGTTTGGCGGGGAACGGATTCGCTGCGGCTGCGATCCCACGACCGGCGGCCCCCGGACAGGACGTCGTCTTGATCTTCCATCGCCGGGGCGGCGATGGCTTTTCGCGGCCACGATGTCAGGACGAATCCCAGCCGGCAACTTTGGCCCATGGTTTGCCCGTGCAAAAACCCGGCGCACATCCTATATGGAACCGACAATCCCTTTTCGCGGCCTGGATTTCAGGGCCCAGTCATTTCGAGGCAAGCCATGAGCGACGCACAGACGCAGATTCCCGTAACCGTTCTCACCGGCTATCTCGGCGCCGGCAAGACTACGCTGCTCAACCGCATCCTGTCGGAGAACCACGGCAAACGCTACGCCGTCATCGTCAACGAATTCGGCGAGATCGGCATCGATAACGAGCTGATCGTGGAATCCGATGAGGAAATCTACGAGATGAACAATGGCTGCGTCTGCTGCACGGTGCGCGGCGACCTGATCCGCGTCGTCGAAGGCCTGATGCGGCGACCCGGCCGCTTCGACGCCATCGTCGTCGAAACCACCGGGCTCGCCGATCCGGTGCCGGTGGCGCAGACCTTCTTCATGGACGACGACGTGCGCTCCAAGACCAAGCTCGATGCCGTGGTGGCGCTGGTCGACGCCAAGCACCTGCCGCTGCGGCTCAAGGATTCCAAGGAGGCCGAGGACCAGATCGCCTTCGCCGACGTCGTCGTGCTCAACAAGACCGACCTCGTCACCCCCGAAGAACTCGCCAAGGTCGAGGCAACGATCCGCGCCATCAATCCGGCAGCCAGGATCCACCGCACGACACGCGCCGGCGTGGCGCTGTCGGAAGTGCTCGACCGCGGTGCCTTCGACCTGTCCAGGGCGCTGGAAAACGACCCGCATTTTCTCGAGGCGCATGACGACCATGATCACCATGACCATGACCATGATCATGATCATGATCACGACCATCATCATCACGACCACGATGGGCACGACCACCACCATCACGCGCATCCGTCCGATATCCATGACGTGACGGTGCAGTCGGTGTCGCTGCGCGGCGGCGAAATGGACCCGAAGAAATTCTTCCCGTGGATCGAGAAGATCACTCAGATGGAAGGCCCCAACATCCTGCGGCTGAAAGGCATCATCGCGCTCAAGGGCGATGACGAGCGCTATGTCATCCAGGGCGTGCACATGATCATCGAGGGCGACCACCAGCGGGCCTGGAAAGACGGCGAAAAGCATGAGAGCCGGCTGGTGTTCATCGGCCGCGAACTCGACGCCGAACGGCTGAAGAAGAGCTTTGACGCCTGCCAGGCATCGTAAAGTCGTATTGATGATCTTGAAGGGTTGATGTCGACTTCATGTACACATAGGATGTGTACATGAGTTTGAGGAGATTTCCGATGCCCAGGTCGGCAGACAATAAAACTGAGCGCTATCAAATCCGCATCGCGCCTGCGCAGAAGGCGATGATCGCGCGCGCTGCCGCACTGTCTCATCAGGACGTTACCGACTTCATTCTCAACAAGGTGGTTCCCGAAGCACAGGCGGTAATCGAAGCAGCCGAGGTTGCGAAAGTATCCGACCGCGATTTCACACGTATACTCGACCTGTTGGAGAACCCGCCGAAACCAAATGCCAAGCTCCGAGCGGCGATCGCGGCCTTGCCGGATACTCTGTGACACTTCCGTCCTGGCACGAGGAGCCGATCGCGAAACGCCATGATCGGGCCTCGTTCGATTGCGGCGATGCGCAGATGAACGATTTTCTGCGGCGGTACGCGCGGCAAAGCCACGAACAAAATGCCGCCAAGACCTTCTGTGCGATCGACGATGCGGCTTTGGAGCAGATCCTCGGCTTCTATACGATCGCACCTTCAGCCGTTGCTCATGAAGCCGTGCCCGAGGCGATGACGAGAGGTTTGGCGCGGCACGAGGTTTCCGGCTTCAAACTTGCCCGGCTGGCGACCGACCGCAGAGTCGCCGGACAGGGGCTCGGAAGTCAGCTGCTTGCCGCCGCGGCATTGCGCTGCTTGCGACTGGCCGGCGAAGGTGGCGGAATCCTGCTCATGATCGATGCCAAGAGCGAGCGGGCCGCAAGATGGTATGCCAGCTACGGAGCCGAGCGCCTCCAAGGATCGAATCTGACCCTGGTGATGCCATTGGCGACGTTCGCAACCGATCTGCGGGCGAAGGGGCTGCTTTGATGACAGCCTCTCGCACTTCGCTGATCCTCCGGTTGCCGGAACCGCAAACGTCGAGTAAGCCGCCTCTGTACTGTCATCTAGCTGAACAAAGATAATCATGCCCACAGTCGCCCCGCTCGATCTCGAAGGCCATTGCGTCGCCGCCGTCTTCCTTGGCGATGTGCCGCATTTCGCGCTGGCCGATGGCGCTATCCACCGGCTCGACAATGGCCACAAGACTGTACAGGCCAATGACGGGCTGCTCGCGGCCTTCCATGACGCGGCAAACGACCGGCTGATCACCGGCGGCGAGGACGGCAAGGTGTTTGCCGTGAAAGCCGGAGGTGAGACCCGGGAGGTGGCGAGCGCCGGCAAGAAATGGATCACCAGCGTTGCCGCCGGGCCGCAAGGCGCCATCGCCTATGCCACGGGAAAGACGGCCTTCGTGCGCTTCGCCGATGGCAAGATCCGGGAATTTGCCCATCCGCGCTCGGTCGAGGGGCTGGCCTTCTCGCCCAAGGGGATGCGCTTCGGCGTCGCCCGCTACAATGGCGCGACGCTGCATTTCCCGGCCGCCGAAGGCAAGCCGGTGGAGCTCGAATGGGCCGGCGCCCACACCGGCATCACCTTCTCGCCGGACGGCACCTTTCTGGTCACCACCATGCAGGAAAACGCCCTGCATGGCTGGAAGCTCGCCGACGGCAAGCACATGCGCATGAGCGGCTATCCCGGCAAGGTCAAAAGCCTGTCGTGGAGCGTCAAAGGCAAGTGGCTGGCCAGTTCCGGCGCGCCGGCGGCGATCGTCTGGCCGTTTTCGGCCAAGGACGGGCCGATGGGCAAGGCGCCGCTGGAACTCGGCACGCGCGGCAACGCCATGGTGACGGCGGTTGCTTGCCACCCGAGCCAGGATGTCGTCGCCGTCGGCTATGATGACGGCATGGTTATGGCCGTGCGCTTTTCCGACGCCAAGGAAGTGCTTTTGCGGCGCCCGGGCAAGGGCGCCATCACCGCGATGATGTGGGACAAGGAAGAACGCCGCGTCGCCTTCGGCAGTGCCGCCGGCGACTGCGGCGTCATCGACATCACTGCCTAGTTTCGAACCAGCGGATTACTCGGCGCCGCAGGAAACCTTGCCGGTCAGATCGACCGGCTTGCCATCGCTGTCCTTGTCGGCCGTGCTGTCATAGACGGCGAGCTTGTAGTTTCCATCATAGACGCCTTCGTCGCTGGCCTTGGTCAGGATCGTCAGTTCGACCGAACTGTAGGTCTTGGCCACCTCCTGCTCGCGGTAGATGTTCAGCCGCAGTTCCTTGTTGTCCAGCCAGTACTGGGTGAGGTTGGAGTTCTCAAAAATGGTCTTTCGCAGCTGATCGCCGGCGGGCCTTGCCTTGATTTCGAGATCACCGCGAAAATTGAAGGTCGGGCCGCCCATCCCGGTGGTGACGCCGGCATCGACCTGGAATTTGACCAGTGGATCATCGACGGAGCACCAGATGCCGCCGGTGGCGAACGCCGTACCGGTCGACAGGAACAGTATCGTCACGCAGATGATCGTCCGCATTTCCCTTGCCCAATTACCGTCCACATTGGCGCCGACTTCGCACGGAGCGTCAAGCGCCGCCGGCCAAGGCTGAGCCAATGCAGAACAGACGCACGGCCAATTGCCGTTGCGGAGGTGGATTGGCTAAGAGGAATGAGCCAGAGGGGTTTTCATGCACAGCAGCGATAGTTCAAAGACCATCGGCGGCATCAGCCGCGACCGCATCGCGCACTTGCGTGAGACGGAAGGGGCTGCCTTCCGCAAGGCGCGGCCGAAATCGCAGGCCAAGGTCGGCAACGGCCTGCCCGGCTTCTTCGGCGGCGTGCCAATGCACTGGATGAATGACTGGCCGACGCCGTTTCCGATCCTGGTGGACAGCGCCAGGGGCGCCACGATCACCGACGTGGACGGCAACAGGCTCGACGATTTCTGCCTCGGCGACACCGGCTCGATGTTCGGCCACTCGCCGCTGGCAGTGGCACGCGCCATTCGCCGCCAGGCCGGGCGCGGCCTGACCTATATGCTGCCATCCGAAGATGCGCTGGCCATCGGACCGCTGCTGCAGCAGCGCTTCGGCCTGCCGTTCTGGCAGATCGCGACGACGGCGACCGACGCCAACCGCTTCGCGCTGCGCGTCGCCCGCGCCATCACTGGACGGGAGAAAATCCTGGTCTTCAACGGCTGCTATCACGGCTCGGTGGACGAGACGATGGTGCGGCTGATCGACGGTATCCAGGTCAACCGGCCAGGACTGGCGGGCGAATTCCGCGACCTGACCCGTATGGCCAAGGTCATCGAGTTCAACGATGTCGCCGCACTGGAAGCCGCGCTCAACGACAGGGATGTCGCTTGCGTCATCGCCGAACCGGTGCTGACCAATTCCTGCATGGTGCTTGCCGATCCCGGCTACCACGAGGCGCTGCGACAGTTGACCCGTGCTGCCGGCACGCTGCTTTTGATCGACGAGACGCATACGATCTCGACCGGCCCGGGCGGTTACACCAGGAAATATGGGCTGGAGCCGGACTTGTTCGTTCTGGGCAAGCCGATTGCCGGCGGCGTGCCGGCGAGCGTCTGGGGCATGAGCCATGAAGTCGCTTCGCGCTATGCCGACTACAACAGGACGAAAGAGCCTGGCTATTCCGGCATGGGCACGACGCTGTCGGCCAACCCGCTGCAGTTCGCCGCCATGCGCGCCACGCTCGAGGAGGTGATGACGCAGGAGAATTACGACCGCATGGATCATCTGGCGCGCCGGCTCGATGCCGGGCTGACCGGCGTGATCGACCGTTACCGCCTGCCCTGGCATGTCGCCCGTGTCGGGGCCCGTGTCGAGTTCATCTGCGCGCCCGGTCCGCTGCGCAATGGCGCCGAGGCGGAGGGTGCGCATGCGCCGGAACTCGAAGCCGCCATCCATGTCGCGCTGGTCAATCGCGGCGTGCTGATCGCACCCTTCCACAACATGATGCTGATCTCGCCGGCGACGTCAGGTGCCCAGGTCAACCGGCTGATCAGCGCCTTTGGAGCGGTTGCGGCAAAGCTTGCGGCATGAGACAAGCCCCTCAAGCCAACCCGAGTTCCATCATGACTTCACCTTCGGGCTCGACGCCCACCGAGGCGCAAGCCTTCCTCGACGCCCATCCCGAGATCGAGGCCTTCGATATCGTGCTGACCGACGCCAATGGCGTCGGGCGCGGCAAGATCGTGCGCCGGCACGAGCTGAAAAGCATTTTCGAAGGCGGCCGGCATATGCCGATCTCCATCCTCGGCCTCGACATCACCGGCGAGGATGTGCACGAAACCGGGCTGATCTGGGACAGCGGCGACGGCGATCTCCGGGCCTGGCCAATTCCCGGCACGCTGGTGCCGCTTTACGGTACGAATCCGCCGCGCGGCCAGGTGCTGATGGCTATGTATCATCTCGACGGCCAGCCAATGTCGTCGGACCCGCGGCTGGCGCTCGCCCGGCAGGTCGATATACTGGCTGCCAAGGGCCTCCATCCGGCCGGCGCCTTCGAACTCGAGTTTTTTCTGCTGGCCAATGAGCGTGATGCCGATGGCAAGGTGCAGCCGGCGCGCGCGGTGCTCGATGGCCGCGTCTCGGGCAAGACCGAAGTCTATTCCGTCGACCATCTGCATGGCATGGAGCCGCTGTTCTCCGACATTTACGCCGCCGCCAAGGCGCAAGGCATTCCGGCCGAGACGGTGATCTCGGAATATGCGCCTGGCCAGTACGAGCTGACGCTGAACTACCGCAAGGACGTGATGCGGGCGGCCGACGATCTGGTCATGCTGAAGCGGCTGGTGCGGGCGCAGGCGCGCCGTCACGGTGTCACCGCCTGCTTCATGGCCAAGCCGATCGAGAAATATGCCGGCTCCGGCATGCATTTCCACGTGTCGCTGCAGGACAAGGATGGCCGAAACGTCTTTTCGGAAGCCACCGGCGAGAACTGGTCGCTGCCGCTGCTGCGTGGCCTTGGCGGCCTGATCCAGACCATGGCGGAATCGATGCTGGTGTTTGCGCCGCACGCCAATTCCTGGCGCCGCTTCGTCTCGCAATCCTACGCACCGGTGGCGCCGACCTGGGGCGTCAACAACCGCTCGGTGGCGCTGCGCGTGCCGGCGGGCGATGCGAAAAACCGGCGCATCGAGCACCGGCCGTCCGGCGTCGACGCCAATCCCTATCTGATCGCCGCGACGGTGCTCGCCGGCATCGTCAAAGGCCTCGACGAAGGGCTCGATCCGGGCCCCGAAACGACCGGCAATGGCTATGAGGCTGCCGTCACCCGTACGACGATGCCAGCCGATTGGCGCGCGGCAATCGAAGCGGCCAGGGCGTCCAGTTTCCTAAAGGGCGCGCTCGGCGAGGACCTGCACCGCACCTTCGTTGCGATCAAGCAGTCCGAATACCTGCGCGTGGCCCGCACGGTCAGTGAACTGGACTATCACCTCTACCTGCACGAAGTCTGACGGCTGGGCGACCCGGCGGCGATCACTTTTTCGCCGTCACCATCAAATGAGA
>NZ_RZSJ01000132.1:0-12243 GCF_003998025.1 Mesorhizobium sp. M8A.F.Ca.ET.021.01.1.1 | reverse complement strand
GTGCCCGGCAATGCCTTTTACGCCGACGGCACCGGGCGCAACACGCTGCGGCTGTCCTTCACGCTGGCCAATCGCCGCGCCGTGACCGAGGGCATTCCACGGCTGGCGGCGCTGCTCAAGAGCTAGGCCCGCGCCCGGCGCCTACGCCGGCACGTTCACCAGATATTTGAGCTTCGCGAGCCTGGCGCGGGCGAGCTTGCGGATCGGCTTTTGGAAACCCTCTACGCCGGTCTCGACGACGAAGACCAACGTCTTGAAGTCCAGCATGAACTCATCGATGGCCCGCGTCGTCTGTTCGGACCTATCCTTGAACCGGCGCAGCAATGCGTTCGCTTCCTCGATGCCGTCGGCATCGGCGCTGTCGATTAGCGCTTCAAGCTTCTGAAAACAATCCAATCGCAAGTCCTCCCGCCGCGCCCCCAAACTCGCCGTCAGCCGAATGGTTCCATCGCGCCCGAAGATTTGTCGCTGGTTGTCAGCAGATGCACGTGCCGCGCGTTGACGCCCTGCCGCCCGGACCTAAATTCGAGACCTTGCGAGGATGAGCTTTCATGGAAACCCAGGAATTGCATCGCGGCCGGCTCATCGACCACCTCCAGCTCGTGGTGCGGGATCTCCCCGCCAGCCGGCGCTTCTACGAAGCGGTCTTCCAGGTGCTCGGTGTCCCGATCGGCGGCACCGGCGAGGATTATTTCTGGGCCGACGAATTGTTCATCTCCAGCGCCGACAGCCGGGCCGCACAGGGAAAGCTGACCGGCCGTCATCACCTGGCCTTCCAGGCCAGGGATCACGCGATGGTCGATGCCTTCCACAAAGCCGGGCTGGCGGCCGGCGGCACGGACAATGGCGCGCCGGGCGAGCGGCCCTATCATCCCGGCTACTATGCCGCCTTCGTGCTCGACCCCGACGGCAACAACATCGAGGCCGTCCACCACGGCCCGGCCAACCGCAGTGCGGCTTCCGTGAAGATCACATTCTAGGTAAGGGCACTCGGCCGGCAGACGCCACAGCGCCGAGCGATGCGGGTGATTCCGCGCCGCATTTTTCCGGGTATTTGGAAATTCGAGCCCGCGCTGGCGAATCCGCTCGGATTCTTGACCTGTGCCGCACTGAAATTGTCCTGCAGGGCATGGATAGCGCCGCCTCTGGACAGGAGGCAAATCGGTCCCATAGGGTGCGGCTTCAGGGAGGACGCGTGCGCGGGAAAGGCCGGTTGCTCGTTGAAAAAGAATGTCTTCTCGTCGGTCGATCTGCCGCCGCATCTCGACGACCGCGCGCGCTTCGCGCTCTGGCAGGACATCCACGTCGCGGAGATATGGTCGGTCGAATACGCCATCTCCGCGAACGTGCCTTTCCAGGCGGATATCGAAGCCACCGCGATCGGGCCGCTGGTGCTCGGACGGATGGCCGGGACGATCAGGCACGCCAGCCGCAAGACCCGCAACATCGCCGATGACGGCCGCGACGGTTACCTGCTGCTGGTCAACGATGGCGACACAAGCCTGAGCGGCGTGCAGACCGGCCGCGACTACAGCATCGGCAGGGGCGAAGGCGCGCTGGTCTCGGCTTCGGAAGCGCTGGAAATGACCGGCGGCGACCACAATGTCTGGACCAATGTCGTGGTGCCCCGCGAAATCCTGGAAAATGCCTTTGCCCATGTCGAGGATCGCCTGGCGCTGACCATCGGCGCCGACAATGAAGCGCTCGACATGCTCAAGCGCTACTGCGGCTTCCTGGAAGCGGGACCGGCGTTGCTCTCGCCCGATCTCGTCGCCCACGCCACCGAGACGATCGTCGACCTGATCGGGCTGGCGACAGGCGCCAAGGGCGAGATCGCCGAGCTTGCGGGCGTGCGCGGCCTGCGCGCGGCAAGGCTGCGGGCCATCCTGCAGAAGATGCGGGACAACTTCGCCGATCCCGGCATCTCGGCCCAGCACATCGCCCAGCAATTGCGGCTTTCCGCGCGCTACGTCCATGATCTCTTGCAGGAAACGGGCTCCAGTTTCGCCGAGCATATTCTCGAACTGCGCCTGCAGAGAGCCCATCGCATGCTGCGCGACCGGCGCAACGACCGCATGCGGGTCAGCGAGATCGCGCTGTTGAGCGGCTTTTCCGACGTCTCCTATTTCAATCGCTGTTTCCGCCGCCGCTTCGGCTCGACGCCAAGTAGCGCTAGGTAGAGTCTCCGACAGCGATCCCCGTGGGATACCCGACACATCGATCGAGTGAGGCCGAATGGCCACACGGACGGGGAAAGCACAGCCGCGCTTTCCCCGACAATTCGGGTGCGGCCCAGCCCAAGACGCGGCCGGTGGACAATGCAAAACCGGGTTCTCGACAACAGCTGGATCTCCGGGGGCATCAACGCGGCGGAGAACGACAATTGGGGCAGCAGACAACAATGAAAACTCTTCTTCTTGCTACGGCCATCCTTCTCGCGCCGGTCGGCGCGGCATGTGCGGCGGACATCGGCGAAACCGCGCCGGCCGGTTACGACTGGTCCGGGCTTTATGCCGGCGCCGACGTCGGTTACGCCGCCGGAAAGTCCGGCGGGACACGGCATCTTTTTGGGGGCGGCAAACAGTGAAGACGATCCTTCTGGCAACGATCCTTGCAACGGTGCCAGCCGGCATGGCGTTCGCCGCCGACGCCACTCAAACCTTGCCCGTGGCTGCCAGCTACAGCTGGTCCGGCGGCTATGTCGGCGCGCAGGCCGGATATGCCTGGGGGAACGCCAGGGTCGGGCAGACTTTCGCGCCAGGGGCCTTCGACGATTATGGCTGGGGCTACGGCCCGTCCGGCGGTTTCGGCGGTCTCTATGCCGGCTATGACAAGCAGTTCGACGGCGGCCTGGTCCTCGGCATCGAGGGCGACTACAGCTTTGCCAGCGTCAAGGACACCACACTCTATCGGGCGGCTGGCGTAGACGATCCCGGCTTCGGCGGCGTGCTCGAACTGGAGGCAGTCGGATCGGTTCGCCTGCGGGCCGGCTATGCGATGGATCGCTGGCTTCCCTTCGTCACCGGCGGCCTGGCGATGGCGAAGTACAAGCACACTACGGTCGCCCTTCCAGGCGGAGCCGCTTATGCCGATGTCGAGGACACCGTCAGCGGTTACACGCTGGGCGCGGGTGCCGAATACGCCGTCACCGACAATTGGCTGGTTCGGGGCGAATACCGCTTTGCCGATTTCGGCCGCCACCCCTCGACACGCATCGCGGTTCCCAGCGGGGTTCCCTTGCATGATGAGATCGACCTGAAGACGAACGATATCCGGCTCGGCATCGCCTACAAATTCTGAACAGTGCTTATCTTTCGCCGCTGGCGCAGCGTCGGAAATTCGTATTCGAGGGCTCCAAATGCATCGCTTTTCCATCTGCCTCGCGTCGCTGATCGTCGCGACATCGGCTCGCGCGGCGGATATCCTGCAGCCGCTTGCCACCGAGACGGCGGTGGCGCCGCGTATTTCCGGTTATGGCGAACTCTATCTCGGCGGACTGCGCTTCGTCGGCGACGATTACACGACGCGGGCCGGCGGCGGTGCCCTGCGCGTCAACATCCCGTTTGCACAGCGCTGGAATTTGCAGGGCGACCTGACTTACGACCGCATATGGGGCCACTACGACGCGCTGGATGAAACGCGCGGTGCGATCCATGGCTTCTACCGCGATCCCGACCGTTTTGCCGCCGGCATCTTCGCCGCCTACACATCGGTCGGCGAAAGCGGCGTCACCGTGAACAATTATGCTGTCGGCCCGGAAGCACAACTCTATCTCGGCAACCTGACCCTCTATGGCCAGGCCAGTGTCGGCCAGCTCACCATCAGCGACTTTCACGGCGACCAGTGGGGCGTGCGCGCCGTGGCGCGTTATTTCGTCCGCAAGAACTTTCGCCTCGATGCGGAACTCGACTTCAACCGAACCGACTACGACGGCACCAACGAGGACGTGGTCGGTGCGGCCGTCCAGGCCATGTACCGGTTCGACGAGACGCCCTGGGCGGTGTTCGGACGCTATGAATTCGAACGGAGGAAGTTCGAAACGTCCACCCAGGACCTCAGGGCAAACAAGGTCGTCATCGGCCTGCGCGCCAGCTTCGGCAGCGACTCCCTCTTCGACGAGGACCGCAACGGCGCGACCATGGACACTTACCGGCCCGCTTCGGTGGTCAATACGAAGTGAGCCGGCGGCACGGCTGAAAGCGCGGCCGTGATCGCATCGCAATTGGCTGCATGACTGGAGGCAATCGCGTCCCGCCGCTCACGCTTGGGCGGTGCGTCGCTTCGAAAGCGACTGCCACAACTCGGTTTCCTCGGTGAAGCCACCTTCGAAAGCTTCCATGACTTCGCGCGCCAGCTGGTCTCTCTGATCCTTGTCCTTGAGGGCCAGACGGCGCTCTCGGCACAGCTGGTCGAACACCTTCTGGAGAAGGTCCAGATCGTCGGACGTGAACATGCTGGTGAATTTTGAGAAAGCCATGGCGCTCTCCTCCCTCGTCGGGCGAAAGCACCTGAGTTGACTTTCAAGCGTCCGTTTGCCTGGGTTGGTGCGGACGACAAGGCACACTACACCCGCGGCGGCGGCTTTACGAATCTTTTGTAGTCGTAGAACCAAACCGGCCCAATACCGATCGCTGCCTTGCGTTGCCAGATCGGTGGCTGCGGTGCTAACCGAAAAAGGCGGACGGGAATCGGCGTTGAAGCAATGCGCGCCGCCTTTCTCAACAACATCCCGAACAGAACATCTCTTGCCCACCGTGGAGAAACAATTTTCATGCAAAAATCAACCAAGGCGATCCGGGTCGCCGCGCCGTTGCTTGCGATTTTGGGCATGGTCGCACCATTCATATTACCAATGACTCATATATCTTCGGCGCAGGCTCAGGAGGAATATCTTCCGACCCAGAAGGACTTTGTCGGCAAATGGCAACTCAGCGGCGCCACCACCCGGCCGCCGCGCGACATGAAGGATGCGCCCACGCCGGAACAGGAAGCCGCCGCCAATGAGTTCCAGCAGACGGTGACCGCGTTTTACGACGCGTTCGATTATCTGGAGATCACGGCGGATGGCCGCTACAATTTCCATCAGCCCGGCGACCCGACATCGGGTTCCTGCGTCTGGTGCGGAACCTGGTCCTTCAGCAAGAGTTCGCTATGGCTCGAGCTGGACACGGCGCCCAGGCTCGATATCTACGCCAAGGGCGGCGACATCCAGATGACCTACACCGCCGAACCCGACGAAAAATCGAAATACGCCTGGCTGGTCTTCGGCTGGACGAAGGTTGATTAGACGGCGCCCCCCGACGCCCCCGAGCAAATTCGACGGGGTCCGAGCGGCTTTTCATCCATCTCGTATTCTCGTATACGAGATTGATTGGCTACCCGAGGAATCCGCATGAGTCCACTGCCTGAAGCCGTGCCGTTTTTCAGTCAGTGGGAGACGCCCGACATGACGCTGGCGGTGCTCGCCGATGGCGCTGAGGCCGCGTTGCGGCGGGATCCGCTATGGCAGGGATCGGGGGCCGCCACGCGCGACGAATACGCGGTCTGGGCCGCCAATGTCTGCGGCATGGCGTGTCTCAAGATGATCCTGGCGACGCGTGGCCAGATCGTGCCGACGATCGAACTGGCAAGACGGTGCACCGGATATGGCGGCTATGTCGTCAATGAAGGCTCGATCAAGGGGCTGATCTACGCGCCTTTCGTTGCCTTCGTGAAGCAGGAATTCGGCCTCGAGGCCGAGGTGATGACCAATGTCGCGACGGCGGACATTCCAGCGATCCTCGCCCGGTCGCGCTTCTTCATCGCTTCGGTCAGCAGTTCGATCCGCTGGCCCGAGCGCGAGCCGCCATCGAAGGGCGGACACCTGGTTCTGGTCACCGCCGCGTCGGATGAGGGTTTTCGCTTTCACAACCCATCCGGCCATACCAGCGCCACACAGGCAAACGCAGTGTTGGCGCCAGGCGATTTCGATCGTTTCTTCGCCAATCGCGGCATTGCCGTCGCCATTTGATTTTCGACAGTTGAGGGATTTCGATGACCGGAAAGATCAGGGTTGCCATCCTCTATGGCGGGCGCTCGGCCGAGCACGACGTGTCGCGGCTGTCGGCGGCCAACGTGCTGAAGGCGATCGACCGGACGCGCTACGAGGTGGTGCCGATCGCCATTTCCCGGGAGGGCAGGTGGCTGCTGCAATCCTCGTCCGAGGCTGGCGGCGATGGGGCAGGGGCTCCGGTGTCGGAGGACGGCGTGGAGGTCGCCCTGCTGCCCGGCGGCAAGGGCCGGCTGATCCCGGCGTCGCACGAGGGAATACGGGCTGACCTTACGCCTGTCGATGTCGTCTTTCCCGTGCTGCACGGTCCCTTCGGCGAGGACGGCTCGGTGCAGGGCTATGCGGAAGTCGCCGATGTCGCCTATGTCGGCTGCGGCATTCTGGCTTCCGCCGCCGCCATGGACAAGGACGTCGCCAAGCGGCTCATGCGCGAGGCCGGCCTTGCCGTCGCCCGCTCGGTCACCGTGCACAGAGGCGATGTCGGTTCGTTCCAGGAGATCGCCGGGGCGCTTGGGCTGCCTTTCTTCGCCAAGCCGGCACGCCAGGGCTCGTCCTTCGGGGTGAGCAAGGTGAACGACGGGGATGGCTTTGAAGCGGCCGTCGAAACGGCTTTCCGCTACGACGGCAAGGTGCTGATCGAGGAGTTCGTCGAAGGCCGCGAGATCGAGTGCTCGGTGTTGCAACGGGCAGGCGGCTCGCTCACGGTTTCGCTGCCGGGCGAGATCATCCCGGCCGGCAAGCATGGCTTCTACACCTATGAGGCCAAATATCTCGATGCCGACGGCGCGATGGTCAAAGTGCCCGCCGACGTCCCCGCCGCGATCGCCGACAGAGCGAGGGACATGGCTGGGCAAGCCTTCAAGGCGCTGGGCTGCGAGGCCATGGCGCGCGTCGACTTCTTCCTGCGTGCCGACGGCTCCCTGCTGGTCAACGAGGTCAACACGCTGCCCGGCTTCACCGACATCTCGATGTACGCCAAGGCGCTGGCGGCGATCGGCATCGGCTACGCGGAGGTCATCGACGCGCTGATCGAGCACGCGCTGGCGCGGCACGGCGTGCGCTGATCCGATCCGGGCAGGCAGCCCGTCGGAAGGCCGGTGCGCCCTTTCAGCACGGTCGCCACGCCGGATAAACTGCGCCTTGAACGACGTGTGTTTCACCTCTGGCTAATGTTGTACGCCGGCTCTATATGCCCGATCATGGAGCCGGCAGGAGGGACAGGGAATGGCGGCCAATCGTCGAAACGGGATGGCATCGCCGCCTCATGGATTGGAGGATATTCTTTCGCCCGCCGCCCCACACCCTCGAACGTCATTGCCCAATGTGGCCACCATCGTCACCACGGTGGCGGCGCTCTATTTCGGGCGTGAGGTTTTCCTGCCGATAGCAATCGCGCTGTTGCTGACTTTCGCGCTCGCCCCTCTTGTGTCCGCGCTCAAACGGGCCGGTATTCCCCGGATTGCCGCCGTCATCGTCAGCGTTTTGGGGGCGTTCGCCGCCCTTGCCCTGTTCAGCTTCATTCTCGCCACGCAGGTCAGCGAACTGGCGCAGAACATCCCGGTCTACCAGACCAACATCCTGACCAAGATCCGCTCGCTCAAGGAGACCGGAGTCGGCGGAGGGATCATTGCCAGGTTGGGCAAGGTTGTCGAACGTGTCGGCCAGGAGATCGACAGGCAGGAGACGTCGCCGCCGGCCGCCACCCCGGAAAAGCCGCCGCGTGAGCCGGTGCCGGTCGAGATCGTCTCGCGCGAAAGGCCGCTGGAGGTCCTGCAGAACATAGTCGGGCCGCTGATCAGCCCGCTCGGATCGGCCGGGCTGATCATCGTGGTCGTCATCTTCATGCTGCTCGAGCGAGAGGACTTGCGCGACCGCTTCATCCGGCTTGTCGGTTATGGCGACCTTCACCGCACCACCGAGGCGCTTCAGGATGCCGGCAAGCGTGTTGGCCGGTACCTGCTGATGCAACTGGTCGTCAACATTTTGTACGCGATACCGATAGCGATCGGGTTGTGGATCCTCGGCATTCCAAATGCCTTGCTATGGGGATTGCTCGCGTTAGCCCTGCGGTTTGTTCCTTACATCGGGCCTGCCATAGGCATGCTGCTGCCGCTGTTCCTGGCGCTGGCCGTGGCGCCAGGCTGGTCGCTCGTGCTGTGGACAGCCGCCCTGTTCGTGGGGATGGAACTGGTTACCGGCAATGTCGTCGAACCCTGGCTTTATGGTTCGCGAACCGGGCTGTCATCCCTCGCCATCATCGTAGCGGCCATCTTCTGGACGTGGCTCTGGGGGCCGCTTGGGCTGGTCCTGTCAACACCGCTCACCGTGTGCCTGGTGGTGCTGGGCAGGCACGTGCCGCAGTTCGAGTTCCTCGATGTGCTCTTCGGCAACGAGCCTGTGCTCGAACCCCATGCGCGCCTCTACCAGCGTCTGCTGGCCGGTGATCCGGACGAAGCCACGGACCACGCCGAAGAGATGCTGGAAGAGAAATATCTGGTCGATTTCTACGACAAGGTCGCTATTCCCGCACTTCTGCTGGGTGAGCAGGACCGCGCGCGCGGTGTCATGGGCGATCAGCAAAGGCGGCAGTTGGCGGCCAGTGCGCAGGCGCTGGTGGCAAACCTCGACGAAAGTGCGCAGGAGGAAGCGGATGAGGAGGATGGCACGCTCGTGGCCGCGGAGGCGAGCGACGACGGTGAGACCGCCGGCGAGGAGGAGGCCGACCTGCCCGACGGCACGGATATGTCGGTGCTTTGCGCTGGCGGGCGTGGCGAGCTTGACGACGCCGCAGCAGCCATGCTGGCCCAGGTCCTGGAAGTCCAGGGCACGACGGTCTCGAAGGCAGGCTTTGCAGACATGGAACCGGGAGGTATTCGCCGCCTCGAACTCGACACCGTCGACACGGTCGTGGTTGGCTTCCTGAACCCGGATTCCATCAAGCACGCCCGGTTTCTGGTTCGCCGGCTAAAGCGCACGAAGGCAGCGCTGCGGGTGGGCATCGTGTTCTGGTCGGAGACCGGAAATGAGGACAAGGACGCAGCCGTCAAACTGGCCCAGGACATCAACGCGGATTTCGTGGCGCATGGCATGATGGATGCCGTGGTGGGCGCGCTGTCGAACGAGCCGCCGGTCGCCCTGAAGCTCGTTGCCAAACGCCGCATGCGGCGTCAGCGGGCCACCCCGAGAAAGGCCTCGGCCACCGCTGCGAGCTAGGGCAATTCCCGGAAAAGTGTGTAGGGGTTTCGCGGTCGTTTACATATTTGAAGCAACGTCGCGGGAGGAGGGCGGCTTGGGCTTGTGGGCTGGCCGCATCTTCGCGGTCTGGTGGGGAAGGCGGGAAACAGGTTTGACCGGATTTCCAGCGACCGGTGCCTGAACCTTGCGGCGCCGGAGCCAGTTGGAAGACAGTTCGGCAAGCAGACTGCGCAGGGTCTTCACAACATTCTCCTCCGTCGGGCGATGCAGTAACCTCCAGAGACCGGACTTGTTCCACTGCGCTTGGAGCCGTGGCGGTCCGCAGGCTTTTTTGACTATTGCATCGAGGCTGACCGAGGAAGATCGAACGGCATGACCGCACTCTCCTCGCCATTGTCGACGAGCCCGTTCCCACTCGCAGCCAAGCCGTTGCCCAGAGCGTCGAATTCGATTGCCGCGCCAAGCACCTGGGCAGCGTGCAGGACAAGGTATTCGACATCCTCGAGGGCGACATTCTCGGCCAGGTTTCGCACCCTGATCTGTTCCGCCACCGCGCTGATGTTGACGATGCCTGCCATCTCAAAGGCCCTCTGGACCGCCGAATTGACGTCGTCCAGCAACCGCGAAGAGTATTCGTACCGCATTTAAACCTCCCTTGGAGGGTTGTTTCTATCCATGTCGCAGCATGCGCCAGGTGGACGCGGATGACAAGCGAATTCTCAAAAATATTTGAATAAAATCAATAAGTTAGCATAGTAATGCAAGTGGGGGTCCGACGTCTTATTCTCATCATGGGTTAGATGCGCCGTTCCCCCACTGGCGGCACTTGACGCATTATGAGGCAAACCCTATTTATTAGCTGAACGAGGTAGATACTAACTCGACACATTCTCAGCTCCAGCGAGGAAGCTTAGATGGCTGACCTGGAACGTCCGGAACGGCTGCAGATCATGCTCACCGTTGACGAATTGATGGCCCTGGAAAACTGGCGCTTCGAAAAGCGCATGCCGAGCCGCTCCGCCGCGGTCAGGGAACTGTTGCGCCGGGGTCTGGCCTCCGATGGCTTCCTCGCCGCCGGGCAAGGGACCAAATCGCAGGAATTCGGCGTGCTGGCGCCCGAGGTCGATGGCAGAAGGCCAAACGGCGGGACAGCTGAGTAAGCCGGGAGCTGCGGATTCCTTAATTCCGTCAGGGGGGCGATTGCCTCGATTGGTTTGCGGGCTAGTTAGGTGGCCATGACGGAATTCCTGGCGGCGATGAGTGATGTTGAAGACAAGGGACGATTGGGCGCGAGCGCCGATGCGCGGCTGGCGGCGATTGTCGATTCCTCTTTCGATGCGATCATCAGCAAGGATCTGACCAGCGTCATCACAAGCTGGAACCTCGCTGCTGAACGCATGTTCGGCTACAGCCCCGAGGAAGCGGTGGGGCAGTCCATCCTCATGCTGATACCCGACCACCTCAAGGGCGAAGAGACGGAGATCATCAGCCGGGTTCGCAGCGGCGATCGCGTGGCGAGCTATGAGACGACCAGAAGGCGCAAGGATGGCTCGCTCATTGCCGTTTCGCTGACGGTTTCGCCAGTCAGGAACGGCGTAGGCGAGATCATCGGCGCTTCGCAGATCGCCCGCGACATCTCCGCCGCCAAGGAGAGCGAGCGCCGCATCAGGCTGTTGATGCGCGAGGTCAACCATCGCGTCAAGAACCAGTTCGCGGTCATCCTGTCGATGGTCAGGGAGACGAGCAAGCGCTCGAGCGACCCGCAAGAGTTCGAGGAACTGATACGCGCCCGCATCATGGCGCTGTCGCGCTCGCATGATCTGCTCGTCACCTCCGAGTGGGCGGGAGCGAGCCTCTTCGACCTGATCCAGGAGCATCTGAAGCCCTTCGGCCGCGAGGAGCAGATCCTGCTTTCCGGGCCGGTCCTGACGCTGCAGTCGAACGCGGTGCAGAACCTCGGCATGGCTTTCCACGAGCTCGGCACGAACTCGTCCAAATATGGCGCCCTGTCCAGTGATGCCGGCCGGGTCGAGATCACCTGGACGATAGGCTCTAGCGCCTTGGGCGAGCGTGAATTCCAGTTGACCTGGGAGGAGACATCGAAGCCTCGTCCAGGCGACCGGCGCGACGAGACCACGCGCAAGGGGTTCGGCACCGTCGTGCTGCAGCGTGTGGCGCCGCAGTCGCTGGGTGGCTCAGCCGTTCTGGAACGGTCGCCCGGCCATTTGAAATGGCGATTGAGCGCGCCCCTGGCCTCCATCATCGTGGCGCAAGCCGGTACCGAGCCCATCGCCGATGCGGCGGGTTTGGGTATTTAGATTCGAGATTTCAATAGGTTGTCCGTTCGATCCTGAACGAGGAAGCTTGGTTGCCGCCGGGCAGGTGCGCGTAGAAATAGCGGTCATGGTGGGGCGGCGGGGGACCCCGCCGCCCGTTTTACCGGTCACGGATGATGATGGATATGCCTTTCGGCATCGACTTCGCCAACCGTGAAGCTTTGGAAGCCCGGCATGAGCTGCCATATGGCGGCAAGACCGATGACCGTATAGGCGAGGCGGGCCAAGGTGGCTCCTCCAAGGGCCGTGCCGATCACGTCATAGCCCGTTACGCCCATGGCCAGCCAGTTGAGACCACCAAGGATGATAAGGACGAGGGTGACGAGGTTCATGATGCGCATAAACGCCTCCTGATGTTGCCTGAACAAACGCCGGAAGAAAAACGCCTGTGGTTTCAGGAGGTTCCGTCAATCACGGAATTGTGAACGCTGGTAACAAGCCGTGAGCGGCGGCAGGACGCGAAATCAGGCCGGGTTGCGGGGCCTGGAGCCTATTCGACCAGGACGTGCGCCTCGCGCGCGGCCTCGACAAAGGCCTCCCTCGCGATATCCGGGGAAACGTCGCCACTCGTGGCGCGACGGCAGGCGCGTAGCGCCGACTGATGTTTCAGGCTGCCGGCATCGCGCCAATGTGTCGTGAGGAGTTCGATGGCCTGTTGTGTGT
>NZ_RZSJ01000131.1:0-12275 GCF_003998025.1 Mesorhizobium sp. M8A.F.Ca.ET.021.01.1.1 | reverse complement strand
GGCAAGTTCTTTGGTCTGGCCGGCCTGCGGCTTGGGTTCGCGCTTGCCGATGCGCCGACGGTCGAGCGGCTGGAGACACAATTCGGACCTTGGGCCGTCGCCGGGCCGGCGTTGGAATATGGCATCCGCGCGCTCGCCGATCTCGGGTGGCAGGATGCGATGCGGGCGTCGCTGGTGGATGCGTCGGCGCGCCTCGATGCGCTGTTCGGCCGTTTCGGCGTTCGCGTCGCTGGCGGCACCACATTGTTCCGCTATCTCAGCCTCCCCGATGCCGGCGGCCTGTTTTCCGCGCTTGGCGAGAGCGGCATTCTGCTCCGGCATTTCTCCGGCCGGCCGCATGTCCTGCGCGCCGGCCTGCCGGGGAGCGAGGTGGAATGGCGCAGGCTCGAATCCGCGCTTGCCGATTGGGCGTCGCGGCGCGAGGATCGGTCGAAAGGTTAGAAACAATGATCCATGTCTGCTCGCTGGCGAAGATCGAGGAAACGGTGGCCAGGACAGGCGCCGACCGCATGCTATCGCTGCTTGCGGCCGGGACGGATGTGGTGCGTCCGGCCTCGATCCCTAGGGAAAACCACCTGCATCTGGTCATGCATGACATTGCGGTGGCGCAGGACGGCATGACCATGCCTGGCGAGGAGCATGTGCGCAGTCTGCTCGATTTCGCGCGCCGCTGGGACCGGGCAAGGCCGATGGTGGTTCACTGCTATGCCGGCATCAGCCGTTCGACGGCTTCGGCCTACATCATCACCGCGGCGCTGGCGCCTAAGCGCAATGAGCTGGAACTGGCGCAGACGTTGCGCGCGCTGTCTCCTTCGGCGACGCCCAATCCGCGACTGATCGCGGTGGCCGACACGCTGCTCGAGCGCAAGGGCCGCATGATTGAGGCGATCGAGTCGATCGGGCGAGGGGCCGACGCCTTCGAAGGCACGCCGTTCGCGCTCAAGATCGATATTTAGGCGGCTATTTCAGCCACTCCGCGAGCTTTGCCTTGCGCATGTCCCGCAGCAGGTTGATGAAGCCGTCGGCCTGATATTGCGCAGTCAATCGGCCTTTCTCTGCCGTTGCAATGCTGGCGTCGCCGACCACGCCGTTGGGGTTGAGATCCCCAGCGATCCAGGCGAAGGCATGCGTGCCGGTGTGGCGCAGCAGCGAGAAGTCCTTCTCGGCCTTGGCAACGTTGGAAATGAAATTGTCAGCCTTGCCCATGTCGACGAGATCCGGCCGGAAATGCAGCATCAAAGAGGTCTCGACATCGCCGCCATGAATGCCGTGGCGGTCCTCGAGCTCGGTGTACATGCCGGCCGGGCGGCCAAAGCGCTGCCAGCTGGTCTTCACCGCCAGCATCTTTTCGCGCACGCGCAGTTCGCGCGTGACGATGCCCATGATCTCCTCATTGCCGCCATGCGAGTTGACGACGATGAGCTTGCGCACGCCGGCGCGCGCGATCGACAGCCCAAGCTCGGTCCACGCCTCGATCAGCGTCGTTGCCGGCAGGGTCAATGTGCCCGGCGCATGGAGATGCTCATTCGACTTGCCCACCGCCTGGACCGGCAGGATACGGATGTCGAGGTCCTCGGGCAGGCGTGCGATCACCGTGTCGAGCATGCCGTTCATGATCGAGGTGTCGGTCGACACAGGAAGATGCGGCCCATGCTGCTCGATCGCCGCCAGCGGCAACACCGCTATAGTCGCCTCGGGATCGATCGAGGCATATTCTGATGTCCGGTAGTCGCCCCACCAGACGCGTCTTTTTGTCTCGTTCATTTTGTGCCTCAACGGAACTGATTTGGCGTCGGCGCTGCCCCTCACCCTTACCCTCTCCCCGTAAGGACGGGGAGAGGGTATCGCCAGCCTCGGAGCGCTTCCCTTCTCCCCGTCTCTATACGGGGAGAAGGTGCCGGCAGGCGGATGAGGGGCAGCGCCAACTTCGCGTGACTTTAGACGATTGGACTGTCGATTCGTAGGGTTTCACTGGCGCTTCTTACCCGGCCGCGATGACCTCGACCTCGACCTTGAATTCGGGCCTGGCAAAGCCGGAAACGATCATCAGCGTCGAGGCCGGCGCCGGGCTGGAGAACATACGGTCACGGACCTCCATATAGGGCCGCAGATGCGCACGGTCGGTGACGTAAGCGTTGATGCGAACGATATCAGGCAACCCCAGCCCGGCTTCGCCCAGGATCGCCGCGATGTTCTTGAAGCAGAGTTCGGCCTGCGCGCCGGCGTCTTCCGGTATCTGGTCGTCCGCCGTGATGGCGACCTGGCCCGAGCACAGCACCAGGCGCTTGCCGGCCGGCACCTCGACGCCGTGGCTGTAACGGGCAAAGGGCGGCTTGATCGACTTCGGGGTGAGAAACTTGAACATGGCAATCTCCTGGATATCGTCAGCCTAGGGCCGGATGCATTGCACCATCAAGATGGCGGTGCATGTCGCCCGTGCGATTGTGGACAGGCGTTCAAAAAATAGGCACGATGCCCTTCGGTGCAGCACGACCTTTCCGGCTTTCGCAGATGGCTGTGGTGCAGGCGGGCGGGTCCCGGCGCGCGACGCCGGTGGCATGTGTCTTGCTTCTTGAATCTTTGGTGTCAAGCACGGCGCGCAACGCGCCGGTGCAAATAAAGGGCGGTGTCAATGTACGTGAAACAGAAGATTTCGGTGGCGGTCGTGGCTCTGCTTGCGGCGAGCACACTGGGCGCAGCGGCGAATGAAAAAGTCACTTTCGGCACCAACTGGCTCGCCGAGCCGGAGCATGGCGGCTATTATCAGGCCGTGGCGGATGGCACCTATGCCGCCTGCGGCCTCGATGTCACCATCATGCAGGGCGGCCCGCAGGTCAGCGGCCGGCCGATGCTGCTCGCCGGCAAGATCGATTTCTACATGGGCGGCAATTTGCTGTCGGCCTTCGATGCCGTCCAGCAAGGCATTCCGATGCGCGTAGTGGCGGCGGATTTCCAGAAGGATCCACAGGTCATCATGTCCCACCCCGGCGAGGGGCTCGATAAATGGGAAGACCTGAAGAACGCCGAGCAGTACATTCTGGGCGATGAAGGTGCGCAGACCTTCTTCCAGTGGATGGTCATCGAGCTCGGTTTCGACGCCTCAAAGCGCGCGCCCTACACCTACAACACCGCTCCTTTCCTCGCCAACAAGAAGTCGATCCAGCAGGGCTACGTCACTTCGGAGCCGTTCGCGGTCAAGAAGGAAGGCGGCTTCGTGCCGAACCAGTTCCTGCTCGCCGACTATGGCTGGGACACCTATTCGACCACGATCGAGGTGATGCAGGACACGATCGACAAGAAGCCCGAGGTGGTCCAATGCTTTGTCGATGGCTCGGCCAAGGGCTGGTACAAATACCTCTACGGCGACAACAAGGCCGCCAACGACATGATCAAGAAAGATAATCCTGACATGAGCGACGAGCAGATCGCCTTCTCGATCGAGCAGATGAAGAAGTTCGGCCTTGCCGATTCCGGCGACACCGAGAAGCTCGGCATCGGCGCCATGACCGATGCGCGGATCAAGAGTTTCTACGACAAGATGGTCAAGGCCAAGGTCACGCCTGCAGGCATCGACATCACGAAGGCCTACACGCTGGCCTTCGTCAACAAGGGCGTCGGGCTCGAGCTGAAGAAATAGGCCGGTCCCGGCATGAAGAGGGAGAAGGTGGCGCAAGCGCCGGCCTTGGACGTCGCTCCGACCTTGCTGGCACTGCGTGGCGTCGGCAAGGTGTTTTCCAATGGCGTGACGGCGCTCAGCGATGTCGACCTGACGATCCGGGAAGGCGACTTCCTCAGCCTGCTCGGACCGTCCGGTTGCGGCAAGTCGACGGCGCTGCGGCTGATCGCCGGCCTGTCGACGCCGACGTCAGGCGTGCTCGACTGGCGCGGCGGCGGCTCGCTCGACCGTGCCAATATCGGCTTCGTCTTCCAGGAGCCGACGCTGCTGCCCTGGGCCAGCGTCTTCGACAATGTCTGGCTGCCGCTCAGGCTGAAAGGCATTTCTCGCGCCAAGGCCGCACCGGCAATAACGGAAATGCTGGCGCGGGTTCACCTCACCGGTTTCGAAGACGCGGTGCCACGCGAACTGTCCGGCGGCATGAAGATGCGTGTCTCGATCGCTCGCGCCATGGTGATCAAGCCGCGTGTGCTTCTGATGGACGAGCCGTTCGCCGCGCTCGACGAGATCACTCGCTTCAAGCTCAACAACGACCTGCTGGAACTGTGGCAGGACGAGCGCTTCACCGTCATCTTCGTCACCCACAGTGTGTTCGAAAGCGTGTTTCTGTCCAACCGCGTCGTCGTCATGGCGGCGCGGCCGGGCAGGGTGTTCGACGAACTCGCCATCGAGGCATCCTATCCGCGCGACGAGGCTTTCCGCACGTCGCCGGATTATGCAGCGCTGTGCCGGCAGGCCTCCGACGTTCTGGTCAATGCCATCAATTCAACGGCGGGCTCGCATCATGACGGTCATTGACGGCACGTTGAAACTCGACCCCGAGGAAGCGCGGCGCGTGCGCCAGGAGCGGCTCGAGCGGATCGGCCGCTGGGTGCTGCCGCTGGCGATCATGATCCTGGCGATCTGGCTTTGGGACCGCATCTGCGGCTGGAACGAGATTCCGCAGTACATCCTGCCGCGGCCGGGCGTGGTGCTGTGGACGCTCTACAACGATGCCGGCCTGTTGTTCTCCGCACTGCTGGTCACCTTGCGCATCACCTTCCTCAGCCTGCTCCTCGCGGTTGTCGGCGGGGTCGGGCTGGCGGTCTTGTTCGCGCAGTCGAAATGGGTGGAGATGTCGTTCTTCCCGTTCGCCATCGTCCTGCAGGTGACGCCGATCGTGGCGATCTTTCCGCTGATCAACATCTATGTCGACAATCAGACGACCAAGCTTCTGCTCTGCGCGTGGATCGTCGCCTTTTTCCCGATCCTGTCCAACACCACGCTTGGCCTCAACTCCGTCGACCGCAATCTGCGCGACCTGTTCAAGCTCAATGGCGCGACGCGCTGGCAGCAGCTGCGCTATCTCAGACTGCCGGCGGCGATGCCGTATTTTCTCGGCGGGCTGAAGATCGCCGGCGGCCTGTCGCTGATCGGCGCCGTGGTGGCCGAGTTCGTCGCCGGCGCCACCGGCCAGTCGTCGGGGCTCGCTTCGCGCATCATCGAGGCCGGCTACCGGCTGAATGCGCCGCGTTTGTTCGCAGCTTTGTTTCTGATTTCGCTGACAGGCATCCTGATCTTCCTCGTGCTGTCGCTGATTTCGCATCTCATTTTACGGCGCTGGCACGAGAGCGCGCTGAAGCAGGAGCGCTAGGTCCTTGATACCGAATACAGGTTCATACCGGCTCGCCAATGCCCGGCTTCACCAATCCCTGACGCCGGGCCTTGCCGCTGGTTACGACAATGATGGCTTTGCGCTCGGCGACATCGCTGTCGCCGATGGCAAGATTTCCAGCATCGCCGCGTATGCCGCATCGAAGGCCCCCGCCGACGCCATCAATCTTGGCGGCCGTATCGTGCTGCCGTGTTTCGTCGATTGCCACACGCATATCGACAAGGGCCATATCTGGCCGCGAAAGCCCAATCCCGACGGCAGCTTCATGGGTGCGCTGAACGCCACCGGCGCCGACCGCACGGCGCGCTGGAGCGCCGAGGACGTGGCGAAGCGCATGGATTTCTCGCTGCGCTCGGCCTACGCGCATGGCACCAGGGCGCTGAGAACCCATATCGACAGCGTCGCCCCTCAGGAGGAAATCTCCTGGCCAGTGTTCGAGACGATGCGCGAGGCATGGCGCGGCCGCATCGAATTGCAGGGTGCCTGCCTGCTCGGCATCGAGGGCGTGCGCGACAGAAAATGGTTCGACAGGCTGGCCAAACGAGTGGCCGCCGCCAAGGGCGTTCTGGGCGTCGTCACCTATATGGTGCCGGACCTGGAGGAACTGCTCGACCACGTCTTCGCGCAGGCGAGCAAGCACGGGCTCGACCTCGATTTTCACGCCGACGAGACCAACGATGTCGCCGCGATCTCGCTGAAGAAGATCGCCGAGGCAGCCCTGTGGAACGGCTTCGAGGGCAAGATCCTCGTCGGCCATTGCTGCTCGCTGGCGCGGCAGCCCGATCTCGAGGTGTTGGACACGCTGGACAAGGTGGCGAAGGCCGGACTGGCCGTCGTGTCGCTGCCGATGTGCAATCTCTATTTGCAGGATCGACGGAGCGACGGCACCACGCCGCGCTGGCGTGGCGTGACGCTGCTGCACGAGATGAAGGCGAGGGGCATTCCGGTGGCCGTTGCTTCCGACAACACCCGCGATCCCTTCTACGCCTATGGCGACCTCGATATGCTGGAGGTCTACCGCATGGCGACGCGCATCCTGCATTTCGATCATCCGGTCGCCGACTGGCCGCAGGCGGTGACCGCGACACCGGCCAAGGTAATGCGGCTCGATGGCTTCGGCGTGCTTGCCGCCGGCGGCGACGCGGATTTCGTCCTGTTCAAAGGTCGAAGCTGGACGGAATTGCTGTCGCGGCCCGAATCGGATCGCATCGTCGTGCGCGCCGGACGCGCGATCGACTGGCAATTGCCCGACTATGCCGAACTCGACGAGCTGATGGTGGAATGATGGATGTTTCGGCGCTCAAACGCGATCTCGACGGGATAAAGCTCGACGACAATCCGGCGATCGTCCAGCAGAAGAGCCGCGACTTCTACTGGTACAGCCCGGTGCTGAAACGGCAGCTCGACCACGTCACCGGCGACCTCATCGTGACGCCGAAGACCGAGGCCGAACTGATCCGCGTGCTTGCCGCCTGTCACCGCCATGGCGTGCCGGTGACGCCGCGCGGCAGCGGCACCGGCAATTACGGCCAGGCAATGCCGCTGTCGGGCGGGGTGGTACTCAACCTCGCCGAGATGAACGAGATCAAGTTGATCGGCCCAGGCCGCGTGGTGACCGGACCCGGCGCGGTGCTGGCCGACATCGACAAGGCGACGCGGGCGCATTCCGGCCAGGAACTGCGGCTGTCGCCCTCGACCTACAACACCGCCTCCATCGGCGGCTTCATCGCCGGTGGTTCTGGCGGTGTCGGCTCGATCAATTTCGGCGGATTGCGCGACTTCGGCAACGTGCTGCGGCTGCGCGTGGTGACGATGGAGGCCGAGCCGAAGGTGCTCGAACTGACAGGCGAGAACCTGCACAAGGTGACCCACGCCTATGGCACCAATGGCATCATATCCGAGGTCGAGATGCCGCTGACGGCAGCCTATGACTGGATCGATGTCATCGTCGGTTTCGACGCCTTCATGGAAGCAGCCCGTTATGGAAACGCGCTCGCCTGCCAGGACGGCATCCTGACCAAGCTGATCACGCCGATCGCGGCACCCGTGCCGCAACTCTACTTCAAGCGGCACCAGAAATTTTTCAGGGAAGGGCAAAGCATCTGCGTCGTCATGGTGGCTCGGCATGGGCTGGACGCCTTCCTGGCCTTTACGCGCCGCGCCGGGGGCGACGTGATCTTCAACGCTGCCCTTGCCGCGCCGGAGGAGAAAAAGGGCCTGCCGCCGGCCTACGAGCTGGCCTGGAACCACACCACGCTCAGGGCACTGCGGGTCGATCCGTCGATTACCTATCTGCAATCGCTCTATCCCTTTCCCGACCAGTTGGCGCTGGTCGAGAAGATGGATGCAATGTTCCCTGGCGAGGTGTTCTCGCATCTCGAATTCGTCCGGCTGGACGGCAACATCACCTGCTTCGGCCTGCCGCTGGTCAAGTTCACCACCGAGGCGAAGCTCGACGAAATCATCCGCCTGCATGAGGACAATGGCTGCCCGATCTTCAACCCGCACCGCTACACGCTGGAAGAGGGCGGCATGAAGGAGACCGACGCCGTGCAGTTGGCCTTCAAGCGCGAGACCGATCCGGAAGGCCTGCTCAACCCCGGCAAGATGATCGCCTGGGAAAACCCGGACTACGACTACCGTTCGGGCCGGACTTTTCTGTTCAAGGGGCTGCAAAAGGCAGGCTGATGAACATCCTCGTGCTCTACGCCCATCCGGTCGAGACCAGCTTCAATGCCGGCCTGCACCGGATGATCGTCGAGCGGCTGACGGCGGCGGGTCATACAGTCGACAACTGCGACCTCTACGCAGAGAATTTCGACCCGCGCCTGACGCGGGCGGAACGGCTTGGCTATCACGACCCGCGTGGACCAGGGGATGCGGTTGCCGGCTACATTCAGAGGCTGCAGGCGGCCGAGGCCCTGGTGCTGTCATTTCCGGTCTGGAACTACGGCTATCCGGCGATCCTGAAAGGATTTTTCGACCGCGTCTTCCTGCCCGGCGTGTCGTTCAAGCTGGTCGATGGCAAAGTGCAGCCGACGCTGCACAACATCCGTAAACTGGCGGCTGTCACCACCTATGGCGGCAGCCGGTTCCGCGCCATGGTGATGGGCGATCCGCCGCGCAAGGTCGTGAAGCGCATGCTGCGCGCGACGATCAAGCCCGGCGCTCCCGTCTCCTATCTCGCCCATTATGCGATGAACTTGTCGACCGACGAAACGCGCAAGTCCTTCATGACGAAGGTCGCGGCCAGCATGGATGCCTTCTGATGCGTGCGCTTGTCGTCTATTGCCATCCGGTACCGGAGAGCTTTTGCGCCGCGATCCGCGACACTGCCGTGGATGTGCTGACGCGTCGAGGCTGGGACGTGCGGCTGCTCGACCTCTATGCCGAGAAATTCGATCCGGTGATGAGCTGCGAGGAGCGGCGCAGTTACAACAACCATGCGCCGCAGGATCCGGCGCTGAGGCCGCATTTCGAGCTGCTCAACTGGGCCGAGGCGATCCTGTTCGTCTATCCGACCTGGTGGTATGGGCTGCCGGCGATGCTGAAAGGCTGGCTCGACCGGGTGTGGGCGACCGACATCGCCTTCAAGCTGCCGGCGGGCAAGGGCGGGATCAAGTCGCTGATGACGCATGTCACCAAGGTCGGCGTCATCACCACCTGTGGTGCGCCAACCTGGTGGAGCGTCGTCGTCGGCCAGCCCGGACGCAAGACCTTGCTGCGCGGCATGCGGGCGCTGTGCGCCAGACGCTGCAAGACGTTTTTCCTGGCGCATTATTTGATGGACGCCTCGACGCCGGCGACGAGAGCGGCGTTTCTGGTCAAGGTGCGGGCGAAGCTGGAGCATTTTTGAGAGCAGCACTTGCCTTCTCCCACAAGGAGAGAAGGAAGAGGCGCCGCGCTACATCCTCACCCGTTCCGACCTCGGATCATACATCGGCTTCAGCGATGCTTCGGCGGCAAACCGTTCGCCGGCGATCTCGATCTCATAAGATGAAGCGAGCACATCCGCCTCGCTTTCGCCCTGGCATGGCACATAGCCAAGGCCGATGGCGCCGCCGAGATGATGGCCGTAATTGCCGGAGGTGACCGGACCGACGATCTTGCCGTCGCGCAGGATCGCCTCGTTATGGAAGAGCAGCGGCTGCGGGTCCTTCAGCCGGAACTGGACCAGACGGCGGTTCAACCCGGCCTCCTTCTTCTTCAGCACGGCGTCGCGGCCGATGAAATCGCCCTTGGCTGTCTTCACCGCGAAGCCAAGGCCTGCTTCCAGCACATTGTCCTCATCGGTGATATCGTGACCGAAATGGCGGAAAGCCTTTTCGATGCGGCAGGAATCCAGCGTGTGCAGGCCGCAGAGTTTCAGGCCGACATCCGCGCCGGCCTCGTCGACCGCCTCGAAGACATGGGCAGCCTGTTCGGTAGAGACATAGAGCTCCCAGCCGAGTTCGCCGACATAGGTGACGCGGTGCGCCCGGGCGAGCCCCATGCCAATCTCGATCTCCTGGAAGGTGCCGAACGGATTGTTCTCGTTGGAGAAGTCGTTGGGGCTGACCTTCTGGATCAGTTTTCGCGCATCCGGACCCATCAGGCAGAGCACGCTTTCGGCCGCGGTGACATCGGTGATGACGACGAACGTCTCACCGACATGCCGGCGCAGCCAGGCGAGGTCGCGTTGCAGCGTGGCCCCTGGAACGACGAGGAAATAGACCGTATCCGAAAGCCGCGACACGGTGAGGTCGCTCTCGATGCCGCCGCGCTGGTTGAGCATTTGCGTGTAGACGATCTTGCCCGGCGCCACATCCATGTCGTTGGCGCAGAGCCTTTGCAGGAAACGCTGAGCGTCGCGACCCTCGACTCGGATCTTGCCGAACGAGGTCATGTCGAACAGACCGACCTTGTTGCGGACCGCCAGATGCTCCTCACGCTGATTGTCGAACCAGTTCTGCCGCTTCCAGGAATAGCGATATTCGCGCTCCTGGCCTTTGCGCGCGAACCAGTTGGCGCGCTCCCAGCCGGCAACCTCGCCGAACACGGCGCCACGCGCCTTCAGATGTTCATGCAAGGGCGAGCGGCGCACGCCACGCGATGTCGCCATCTGCCGGTAGGGAAAATGGTCGGCATAGAGCAGGCCGAGCGTTTCGGAGACGCGCTCCTTGAGATAGCGGCGGTTCTTCTGGAACGGCTGGGTGCGGCGGATGTCGACTTCCCACAGGTCGAACGGCGCTTCGCCATCGTTGATCCACTGCGCCAGCGCCATGCCGGCGCCGCCGGACGAGACGATGCCGATCGAGTTGTAGCCGGTCGCCATCCAATAACCGCGCAGTTCCGGCGCCTCGCCGAGATAGTAGCGGTCGTCGGGGGTGAAACTTTCCGGGCCGTTGAAGAATGTGTGGATGCCGGCGGTGGCCAGCATCGGCATGCGGTTGACGCCCATTTCGAGGATAGGCTCGAAATGGTCCATGTCCTCGGGCAACTGGTCGAAGCAGAAGTCCTCGCGGATGCCGTCCATGCCCCATGGCTTGGCCACCGGCTCGAAGGCGCCGAGCATCATCTTGCCGGCGTCTTCCTTGTAGTAGGCGCATTCGTCGGGCACGCGCAGCACCGGTAGGCGGCCGAGGCCTGAGATGGGCTCGGTGACGAGATAGAAATGCTCGCAGGCATGCAGCGGGATGGTAACGCCGTTCTGGGCACCGAGTTCGCGCGCCCACATGCCGGCGCAGTTGACGACGATGTCGGCCTCGATGGTGCCTTGCTCTTCGCCCTGCGCCCAGGACACGCCGGTGACGCGGCCATTTTTTGTATGGACCTTCGTCACCTTCACATTCTCGACAATGGTGGCGCCGCGCTGGCGCGCGCCCTTGGCCAGCGCCATGGCGATGTTGGCCGGGTCGCATTGACCGTCGAGCGGCAGGTGCACGGCGCCGACCACGTCAGAGACGTTGAGATGCGGATACATCTGCTTGACTTCATTGGGAGAAATCTCGCGCACATCGACATCGAAGGCGCGGGCGAGCGATGCCTGCCGGTAGATCTCGTGCTTGCGCTCCTCGGTCAGCGCGACGGTGATCGAGCCGACCTGGCGCATGCCGGTGCCGACCTCGGTCTCGGCCTCCAGCTTGACGTAGAGGTCGGCCGAATATTTCGCCAGCCGGGTCATGTTCTGCGAACCGCGCAACTGTCCGATCAGGCCGGCGGCATGCCATGTCGTGCCCGAGGTCAGCTGCTTGCGCTCCAAAAGCACGATGTCGGTCCAGCCGAGCTTGGCCAGGTGGTAGGCGACCGAGCAGCCGGAGACGCCGCCACCGATGATGACGGCCCGCGCCTTGGTGGGAAGGGTCTTGACGGTCATGCGGCCTCGCGACGGTAGCTGGAAACAAAACGGCGCAGCCGGGCGGCTGCTTCACGCAGTACCGGTTCGGGCTGGCACAGGCTTATCCTGATATGGCCGGCCGCGGCTTCGCCGAAGCTGGAGCCGGGCATGACGCCGACCTTCTCCTTGTCGAGAAAGGCGAAGGCGAATTTCTCGTCGTCGGGTTCGACATCCGATATGTCGAGCATGACATACATGCCGCCTTCGGAACCGCGCACGGTGACATCGTTCATGCCGCGCACCGCGTCGAGCAGGACGGTGCGGCGTGCGGCGTAGCGTTCGGCGATGTCCTTGACGCCATAGTGCTGCTCCAGCGCCTCGGCGCAAGCGATCGAGATGAAGGCCGGCAGGCCGTAGGTTGTCACCAGGTTGAGGTTGGTCAGCAGCGTGATCATCTCCTCCGGACCCGTCAGCCAGCCCATGCGCCAGCCGGTCATGCCGTGGCTCTTGGACATCGAATTGATGACCAGCGTGCGCTCGGCCATGCCGGGCAGCGAGCGCGGCGAGACATGCTCGCCGCCGCCCAGAGTCCAGTAAACCTCGTCGGAAAGCAGCCAGAGGTCGTGCTC
>NZ_RZSJ01000130.1:0-12347 GCF_003998025.1 Mesorhizobium sp. M8A.F.Ca.ET.021.01.1.1 | reverse complement strand
AAATCGCACTGGGCGAGGTGACGTCACCACCCTCGCCCAGTGCGATTTCGCACCAGCGGCGGAAGAACGGATTGTCGGCAGCAACCGGGCTGGGATGTTCGCCCAGCGAATGGCGCAGGATCGAGTGCGCGGCAAGCACGGAAAACAGCTCGCCCGTCGGCCAGGTGCCAAAGCCGGTGACGGCGCCGTCCTCGACCAGCACCCATTTCGAATGGGTACCGGGCATGCAGACGAGATGGCGGCCCTTGGCCGGCAGGCCGGCGCCGGCCAACTGCGTTTCCTCGCCGCGCATGACGTCGGGCGCGTCGGCCAGGCGCTGGGCAAGGCCGGGAACGATACGGATGTCACGTTTCTGATCAGGCACACGGGCGGCGCCGCCGAGAATGGCGCCGAGCGGCGACGGCACGCTGACATAGGGCGCCTCGAGCCAACCCTGGCGCGAACCGGCCATGCCGCAGATGATGACGGGCAATTCCTCCGGCGCACCCATCGCCGTCAGATGGCTCTCCAGAACGTTGGCGAAGCCCTTTTCGCGCGCGGTGATCAGGCCGTCGTCGCCGCGACGCTCGGCAAGCACCTTGCCGGCGCCGTCGATCAGCCAGGCCCGGAGCCGGGTCGTGCCCCAATCGAGCGCGGCAACCGCCGGAACGTTGCTGGCTGGGCTCACAGGAAGCCTCCATCGACGATCAGCATCTGCGCGGTCAACATGCGCGAAGCGTCCGAGGCCAGGAACAGCACCGTGCCAACCATGTCGTCCGGCCGCATGACGTCCCTGATGCACTGCTTGGCGACATGGGCGGCGAGCGCCTGTTCGGTCACCCAGCGCTCCTGCTGCCGCTCGGTGATCACCCAGCCGGGCGCGACGGCGTTGACGCGGATGCGATCGGGCCCGAGCTTGCCGGCCAGCCCCTTGGTGAGGCCGAGTATGCCCGCCTTGGCAGCGGTATAGGCCGGCATGTCGGGATGGTTGATCAGGTAGGAGGTCGAGGTGAAATTGATGATCGAGCCGCCGCCGGCCCGCTTCATGCCTGACACCACCGCCTGCGCGGTGAAGAAATGCGGCCTGAGATTGATGGAGAGATTGTTGTCCCAGAATTCGACGGTGACGTCCTCGACTTCATGGCGTTCGTCCCAGGCGGCGTTGTTGACCAGCACGGTGACGTCGCCATGCGCGTCGGCGGCCCGGGCGGCTGCAGCGCGCAAGGCCTCGACGTCGCGCAGATCGGTCTTGAGGTAGAGCGGACGCCGGCCGAGCTCTTTCTCAACGCGGTCGGCGAGCGTGATGCTCGGCGCATCGGCGATGTCGATGAAGGCGACCTTGGCGCCCTGGCGCGTGAACCCTTCGGTCAACGCCGCACCGATGCCGGAGCCGCCGCCGGTGATCAGCACCGAAGCGCCTTCGAGGTCGGCAAACCGCGCCGATGGCATCATGATTTTCGTCTCCCGGGTCAACCGGCGCGCATCCTAGCCAGACACGTCCGGCGGGCAAGGGCGAAAAGACGCATTTTCGGGCTTATGTCTGACAAAAAGGCGATGGTGCCATGCTCGACCCGCGAAGTGGCGTCGCCACATGGCGGGCGGCGCCGAAGTCCTGGGCTCAGATCGCTTTGGCGCGCAAGGCGCCACGGAAGGAATCACGGAGGTAGCCCAATGTGGCATCGGCATCGGCCGGTTTGCCGAACAGATAGCCCTGTCCGCCGGCGCAACCGAACTGGACCAGCCGGTCGGCCTGCGCTTCCTCTTCGATGCCTTCGGCGACGACGTCCATGCCGAGCCCTTCGCACATGGCGAGGATGGCGCGGATGATGTGCTCGGATGGCCGGTCTTCGAGAATGGAGGCGACGAAGGCGCGGTCGATCTTGAGCTTGTCGAAATGGAATTCACGCAGCCGGCCGAGCGAGGACTGGCCGGTGCCGAAATCGTCGAGCGAGACGCGGATGCCGACGCGGCGCAGATCCTCGACGATCTGCGCCGCCGAGGCAGGGTCGTTCATCAGGCCGGTCTCGGTGATCTCGATCTCCAGCCGGCGCGGATCGAAGCCGGTGCGGTCGAGGATCGCCAGTATGTGCAGGCCGGTGTTCTGGTCGACGAGCTGCGAGGGCGACAGGTTGAAGGACAGGAACAGGTCCTTCGGCCAGCTCCTGGCGGCTTCGGTCGCCTTGCGCAGCACCAGCTGCGACAGCGGCCCGATGATGCCGCGCTCCTCGGCGATGGGGATGAAGACGGTCGGCGGCACCGCGCCGAGATCGCGATCGGTCCAGCGCGCCAGCGTCTCGAAGCCGATGGTGCGGCGCGTGGTGAGGTCGACGATCGGCTGGAAATGCGGCTCCACCTCCCCGGCGGAGACGGCGCGGCGCAGCGCCTGCTCGATGCGGGTGACGCGCTTGGCGGCCTCTTCCATCTCACGGGTGTAGACGACGACGCGGCCGCGGCCGGAACGCTTGGCATGGTAGAGCGCCGTTTCGGCCTTGTTGATGAGGATCTCGGTGGTCTCGTCGCCCGAATAGAACAGCGAGCAGCCGACCGAGGCCGAGAGCCTGGCGGTGCGCTCGCCGACATCATAGGGCGCCGACAGGATCTCGATCAGCATGCGGGATTTTTCAGCCGCCGCATCCTCCGAGAACACCAGCGGGTAGAGGAAGGCGAATTCGTCGGCACCGATGCGGCAGACCGTCGAATGGCCGTCCATCGAGGCACGCAGCCGCATGGCGACCTGGATCAGGATGTCGTCGCCGGCCTTGTGGCCGAACAGATCGTTGATCGGCTTGAAGCCGTCGAGGTCGAGAATGCCGACGGTGAAGGGCGCGGGATCGTCGGCGCGGTCGCTGATCAGGCGGTCGACCTTGTCGAAGAAGCGGCGATGATTGCCAAGCCCGGTCAACGGATCGGTGAACGCCAGATCCGTGCTTTCCCTGTTTGCCTGACCGGTGCCAAACGGAGCTTGCATCGGTGTCCCTGTTCGTCCCTGTTTTGTCGTCGGAATTTATTTCGAGACTGGCAGCAAACCCTTTAGGAAACGTATCGCTTGAATCGATTTTTCGAGACCCGCCAACGATCCCACGACGCTATCTGAAGCGCTGCAGGTGATCGACAAGCGCGCGCAGCTTCGGCGCCAAGTTGCGGCGGCCGGGATAATAGAGATAGAAGCCGGCAAAGCGTGGGCAGTAGGACTCCAGGATGGGCACCAGCTCGCCCCGGTCGAGCCAGGGACGGAAGCTCCGTTCCATGCCGAAGGTGATGCCGGCGCCGGCGACAGCGAGCCTGATCATCAACGTCATGTCGTTTGTCGTGATCTCCGGGGCGACGGCGACGCTGAACTCCTTGCCGTCGACCGCGAATTCCCATCGGTAGGGCGCAACCCCGGGAGCGGGACGCCAACCAATGCAGCGACGGGCCGCAAGCTCGCTCGGATGCGCAGGCTCACCAAATCGATCGCGGTAGGCTGGCGCGCAGACAGCCAGCTGCCGCTCGTCACCGGCAACGGGAACCGCGATCATGTCCTGCTCGATGACTTCGCCCAGCCTGACGCCGGCATCGTATCCCTGGGCAACGATATCGAATTCATCGTCCGTCACCGTGATGTCGATCTGAACCTCCGGATTGGCCTCGGCGAAGGCTGCCAGGAACGGCCCTGACAGGAAGCCCTCGGCGATCGACGAAACAGCGAGCCGCAACTGCCCGCGCGGGCGCCCACGCAAGCTGCCGGCGGCCTCGACCGCGGCACGCATGTCCGCGATGGCCGGCGCGATTTCGGCGCGGAGCCGCTCCCCCGCCTCGGTGAGGCTGACGCTGCGCGTCGTGCGCCGCACAAGCGCTATGCCGATGGTCTCTTCCAGCCGCCTGATCGTCTGGCTGACGGCCGAGCGGGTGACACCCAGCCGGTCAGCGGCGGCGCGAAAACTCCGCTCCTCGGCGACAAGCGCAAAAACGGAGAGCGCGTTGAGATCCATTGGTTAGCGTGGCTTTCCATAGCGTCAAGAAATGGCTGTCTTAACGCGACAATGGGGCAATTCTATCTTCCTGGCAACCGACGCAAGGCGGCGGTCAATCCAGGAACAGGAGACAAGCATGCCCCTCGACAAGACCGTCCTCATTACCGGCGCATCAAGCGGAATCGGCGCGGGGATTGCCCGCGAACTCGGCGCCGCCGGGGCGAAAGTCATGCTCGGCGCGCGGCGCACAGACCGGCTGGAGGCGCTCGCCGAGGAGATCACCGCGCACGGTGGGGAGGCCAGGATCCGCGGCCTCGACGTCACCGACCGTAACGATGTCGCTGCCTTTGCCGAGGCGGCGCGACAAGCCTGGGGACGCGTCGACGTGATCGTCAACAATGCCGGCGTGATGCCGCTTTCGCTGATGGCCTCCCTCAAGGTCGACGAATGGGACCGCATGGTCGATGTCAACATCAAGGGCGTGCTGCACGGGATCGCCGCGGTGCTGCCGGAGATGGCCGCGAGAGGCTCCGGCCACATCATTAACATCGCTTCGGTCGGCGCGCTCTCGGTCGCGCCAACGGCAGCGGTCTATTGCGCGACCAAATACGCGGTGCGGGCGATTTCCGACGGCCTCAGGCAGGAGAACGACGACATTCGGGTGACCTGCATTCATCCCGGCGTGGTCGAGAGTGAATTGGCCCATTCCATCACCGATCCGCTGGCGGCCGAAGCCATGAAGACCTACCGGGCGATCGCCTTGCAGCCGGACGCGATCGGCCGCGCGGTGCGCTTCGCCATCGAGCAGCCCGACGACGTCGATGTCAACGAGATCGTCATTCGGCCGACGGCCACAAGGTAGCGGCCATGACGTCGTCGTTTTCCCTGCTTGCATCGCTCATGCTTCTCTTTGGCGCGGTCCCCGTGCAGAAAGGTGTCGCCCAGATGAATCCCGACCAGCAAATCACTGCTCAAAGCCATCCCTATGCAGGCATGTGGGTGACAGCCGATGGCCATGTCCGTCACAAGCTGCTTCCAAATGGCCGGTACGACGAAGCGCGTGGAACCCGGGAGAGCGCGTATCGGGGGCGTTACGAAGTCCGGGGGCATCACATCGACTATTGGGACGATACCGGATTCACCGCCGATGGCACGTTCATCGACGGCGTGCTGCATCACGGCGGCATGATCTTGTATCGGAAGGAGTAGCGTCTGCCGGCTGGATCAGCCGCCGAGCCGGACGCGGTAGAGTTCCAGGGGGCTGCCACGGGTCTCCGCCACCGGCTCCAGCCATTCCGGCACGCTGCCGCGCATCAGCCCGGCCAGAAAACCGTCCGGCGCCCTGGCAGCGAACAGCCGGCTTTCAGGGTTGTCGCGGCAGAGCGCGACAAGGCCGACATGGTGACTTTCGACGATGGCTTTGGCGTCGGTGGCCGAGCCCAGCAATGCATCGAACACGAGCAGGTCTCCGGCGACGTTGCGATGGTAGGGCCCGGCGAACACGCGATGACCGGTAAAGGCGAGGATGGGCGAGCCAAGATTGGAGATGGCAAGCACCGTGGTGGGGGCCATCGCGCCAAGCACGGCGAACGAGGCCTTGCTGTTGCAGGGCGCATCGATGCTGGCGTCCCTGGCGGGTGCAGCAGTTGCGAAGGCGCTCGAGGCAGCCTCGGCGGCACCCGACCAGATGGCATTGACCGAGATCAGCCAGGCCGCCGCCATCCTGAGTACCGAGCCGCTGGACGGGCTGGCTTCGGCCCGCTGCCGCCATTTGGCGATCCAGGCCGAAAGCGGGATCACCGCGAAGGCGATGGAGAAGGTCGAGCCGCGCACTTCCCAGGCGCTGACCAGGACCGCCACGACCAGCAGTGCGGCGACGAGGCTGTCCTGCCGCCGCCAGCCGCCATGGCTGAAACGGAGCGCCATCAGCACGATGGCCACCAGCGGCGTGGCAAAACGCGCCACGGCCCTTGCCGGATCGTCGACGACAAGCTGGACGATCGACTGCGCCTCCTCGATATAGCCGAGCCACATCTGCTGCAGGCGCGGGTCGAGATGGGCATAGGGCGCCGCCAGGCATTGCGGGAACAGCAACGCCACGACGAGGGCGAGAGCGACGGCAAGCAGGCCAAGCGACATCAGGCGCTGGGCGGCCGTCGCGTTGGCTGCCCTCCATGAAGCAATGATTGCCAGACCGGTGCCGGCAAGCGCTGTGACGGCGAACTGCACGACCGAGAACGTGTCGCACTGGGCCTGGCCCCAGGACGAGACGGGGATGGTGGCGGCGAAGACCAGAGCCGAGACGCCGGCGACGCCGAGGCCGAAATCCCTGGCGATCAGCCTTTCGGCGTCGCCATTGCCGAGAAACAGCAGAGCGACGACGGCGCCGAGGGCCCCGGCATAGGGCGCGCTTTCCATGCCGATGGCCAGGGTCAGCGTGGCGCAGATGCCCGCGACAAGGGCAGCCGGCCGATACGTGGGCGCCTCGAGCAGCAGGGCCAGGCTCGCCAGCGTCAGCATCAGCTGGACATTGTGATGATCGAGCGCGCCTGGGGAAAAAATCCCGATGTAATACAAGGCCGCCCCGCCGACGACGGCGGCGGGCAGCACAGCGGGCGGGCCGGCGAAAGCGCGCGCGGCGCGGATGATGAACAAGACCGCGATAAAGAACTGCAGGGCCGGCCAGACTATTTGCACGATCTGTTCGGCCAGGGCGGCGCTGCCAGTCAGGCTCGAAACGGCAAGGATGCTCAATGCCAGCGGCGCGTCGAGCAGCCGCGACCAGTGCATGACGAAGCCGCCCTCCAGCCCCATTCTGTATTGGTGCAAGTCGAACCAGCCTTGGCCCGCCAGCAGGTCGCGGACTTCGACCAGTTGCAGCAGGCTGTCATTGTCGCCCGCCGGATTGGCCAGTTGCGGGAATCCCTGCTGGGCATTGAGGCCGAGCAGCAGCAAGGCGGCAAGCAACGCGAACGCGATATCGGACTTCCCTGTGGAAGTTCCCGTTGCTGTGCTCATGCCGATCGCCCTTGGCGGGAATGCCGGGCCTTTCCAGGCCAATCGACACTCGTGAAGTCGGTCTTAAACCTAGCCTTAACGGCTTCAATAAATAGTAAAACCGCCTGAACGCGGCCGGTTTCCGGAGCGCGACCGCATGGTCGACAAGGCATTCGGAGACGAAAATGCCGCAAGACATCAGCCATGAACCCGTCATCGCCGTGCTCCTGCCCTGCTATAATGAGGAGCTCACCATCGCCGAGGTGGTGCGGCGGTTCCGCGAGACGCTGCCCGCGGCAACCATCTATGTCTACGACAACAATTCGAAGGATCTGACGGCGCTGCGCGCCCGCGCGGCCGGCGCCATCGTGGTTCGCGAGCCGCGCCAGGGCAAGGGCAATGTGGTGCGGCGCATGTTCGCCGACATCGACGCCGACATCTACCTGATGGCCGATGGCGACGGCACCTACGCGCCCGAGGACGCGCCGCAATTGATCAACACGCTCCTGACCGAGCGTTGCGACATGGTGGTGGGCACCAGGCGCGGCGTCACCGACGATGCCGGCAGGGCCGGCCATGCCTTCGGCAACCGGGTCTTCAACAGCCTCTACAAATGGCTGTTCGGCAGCGATTTCACCGACATTTTCTCCGGCTACCGCGTCTTCACCAGGCGTTTCGTCAAGAGCTTCCCCGCCGTCTCCGGCGGCTTCGAGATCGAGACCGAAATGTCGGTGCACGCCTCGCAGCTCAAATTGCCGGTCAGCGAGATTGCGCTCGACTACGGCCGCCGGCCGGAAGGCTCGTCGTCGAAGCTGTCGACCTTCCGCGACGGCGCCAGGATCCTGTGGATGTTCGCCATGCTGATGAAGGAGACGCAGCCGTTGCGCTTCTTCGGCGCCTTTTCGCTGTTCTTCCTGGCCTCGAGCCTGTTCCTGATGGCGCCGGTGCTGGTCGAATTCGCCGAGACCGGCCTGGTACCGCGCATGCCGACCTGGGTGCTGTCGGTCGGCCTGCTGCTTCTGTCCATGCTGGCGGCGGTGACCGGACTGATCCTCGATTCGGTCTCGCGTGGGCGCGCCGAGCAGAAGCGGATCTTCTATCTCTCCATGCCTTCGGGCCGTGTCGAGCGCCGCACCGGCGACGTGGTTCGGAAGCCGCAACCGGGCAAGGCCTCGCGTGCGGCCTGACCGATGCAACGCATCGTCCGCTTTGTCTTCGCCGGCGGCATCGGCTTCGTCGCCGACGCGGCGGCGCTGTGGCTGCTGCTCGCCGTCACGCCGCTCGGACCCTTCGTCGCCCGCATGCTGTCGATCGGCTTCGCGCTCTTCGTCACCTGGCAGATCAACCGGCACCTGACCTTCTCGCCGTCGAGCAGAGGCGTGACACAGGAAGGCGCCCGCTATGGCGGCGTCGGCGTCGCCACCAGCATCGTCAACTATGCCGTCTACTCAGCCATCCTGCTGGTGCTGCCGGCGGCGCCACCACTGGCGGCGCTTGCCATCGCTTCGCTGGTGGCCATGACGCTGTCCTTCCTGGGTTACTCGCGGCTGGTCTTCGACCGTTAACGGCGTGGCCCGATTGGCAGAAGGCGCCGGGACCCTTATATCGCTTGCGTTGACTGCGCTGGGGATCCGCCATGAAGCTGAAAATCGCCGTCCAGATGGACCATGTCTCGACCGTGTCGATCGCCGGCGACACCTCGTTCGCGCTGTCGCTGGAAGCGCAGCGGCGCGGCCATCAATTGTTCCACTACACGCCCGACCGCCTGTCGCTGCGCGACGGCAAGGTGTTTGCCCGCATCGAGGAGATGCAGGTGCGCGACGAAAAGGGCAGCCACTACTCGCTGGGCGAAAAGGTTCGCACCGACCTATCGGAGATGGACGTCATCCTGCTGCGCCAGGACCCTCCCTTCGACATGAACTACATCACCACCACGCATATCCTCGAGCGCATCCATCCGAAGACGCTGGTCGTCAACGACCCGGCCTGGGTGCGCAACAGCCCGGAAAAGATCTTCGTCACCGAGTTTTCCGATCTGATGCCGGACACGCTGATCACCAAGGATCCGCTCGAGGTGGCCGCCTTCCGCAAGGAATTCGGCGACATCATCGTCAAGCCGCTCTACGGCAATGGCGGCGCCGGCATCTTCCATCTGCACGAGGCCGACCGCAACCTCGCCTCGCTGCTCGAAATGTTCGGCCAGCTGTTCCGCGAGCCCTATATCGTGCAGCGCTACCTGAAGGATGTGCGCAAGGGCGACAAACGCATCATCCTGATCGACGGCGAGCCGGTCGGCGCCATCAACCGGGTGCCGGCCGAGCACGATTCGCGCTCCAACATGCATGTCGGCGGCCGTGCCGAGAAAACCGAGCTGACGGCGCGCGAGCGCGAGATCTGCGCCCGCATCGGGCCGTCGCTCAGGGAACGCGGCTTCATCCTGGTCGGCATCGATGTCATCGGCGACTACATGACCGAGATCAATGTCACCTCGCCGACGGGCGTGCGCGAAGTGCATCGCTTCGGCGGGGCGGATATTGCCGCCCTGTTCTGGGATGCGGTCGAAGCGAAGCGGACATAATCCGTTTTCATTTTGTGTTAACCATGTTCCGCTTTTTGCAGCCGGCTACAACCGGGGCGCAACCGGTCCGGTTACCGGTTCCCCTGATGTTCCTGATTTGATCAAGGCTCTTCGACCCGGCGCTGTTCGCGCTCCCTGACATCAGCCGTCTCGGCCAGCACCCAGTCCCTGAACAGCCTGATCTTCGGGGTGTTGCGGCGGCTTTCGGAATGCACCAGCCAGTAGCCGTCGCCGTCGGACCCCATGGCCTCGAACGGCTGAATGAGCTGTCCTGTCGCCAGCAACGAGCTGTAGAGGTTGCGGGTGAGGATGGCGACGCCCTGATCGGTCAGCGCCGCCATCGCGTCGTAGGCCTGCGTGCCAAGCTCCGGGCCGGCTATGATGCGATCGGGCTCGAAGCGGGCGCCGGCTGCTTCGAACCAGATCTTCCACCAGGGATCGGTCGAACAGCATAGTGGCAGCTTGTAGAGATCCTCGGGCCGGCGGATGCCTCCCACGCTCCGCACCAGCCTCGGGCTGAGCATCGGCGTGTAATCCGCCTTGAACAGATAGTGGGCTGCCAGGCCCGGCCATTTCCCGGTGCCGGTGCGAATGCCGATATCCATGCCGTCGCGCCCAAAATCGGCCAGCCGGGACGATGTGTCGACTTTCACGGCAAGGTCCGGATGCATCAGCTGGAATGCTCCAAGGCGCACGGCGAGCCAGGTCGAGGCAAAGGTCTGGACCGTGGTGACCGACAAGACGCCGGTGGCGCCGCCCTTGGTCGCCACCCACGCATCGGCCAGCGCCGAGAAGGCACCCGATGCGTGCGGCGCCAGCTGCTCGCCGGCCTCGGTCAAGGCGATCTGCCTTGTTTTTCTTACGAAAAGCGGTGTTCCGGCGCGTTCCTCCAGCACCTTGATCTGGTAGCTCGCCGCCGACTGGGTCATGCCGAGTTCTTCGGCCGCCTTGGTAAAGCTGCCCAGCCGCGATGCGGCTTCAAACACCCTGATGGCGCCCAATGGCGGCAGGTCCCAGCTCATCACACATCAATCCTGTTGATGCATGATAAGCGACGTTCGATTGGAAGCCAAGAGCCGGCAAGCGCACACTCAAACCATCGACCCAACCCGAAAGGACATGGCCATGAACACTTCCACGCGGCGCCTCACAGTCCGTCATCCGATGCTGGACCTCTTCGTTGCTCCCTTCCGATCGCGGTCGCGCCGCCTGCTCGATCAGCGCGCGCTGTCCGACCATTTCAAGCGCGACATCGGCCTGCTCGACGGCCACGCGCCTTATGGCAGCATCCGCTAGACACGATTGGCGCCCGGAGACAGAGAGAATGATGACCGTGCCCGCGAAAGCCCTGGCGCAGAGCCGTCGGACGGTCGAGTCGTATGAGGACTACGCGGTCCGTTATGACGAGATTGTCGGACATGTTCCCCACCCGAACGACCAGGCCGCGCTCAAGCGCGCCGCGGCGATCGCCGGGCCGGGCGGCCGAATCCTGGAGATCGGGTCCGGACCTGGCCGCGATGCGGACTTCCTGGAGGGCCTCGGCGTCAAGGTCCGGCGGACCGACGCGACGCGGCGCTTTCTCGAACTGCAGGCAGGACGCGGCAAGACCGGCGATCTGCTCGATGTGATCACCGACGAGCTTGGCGGTCCCTATGACGCGGTGGTGGCGCTTGCCGTGCTGATCCATGTGCCGCGCGACCAGATCGACCCGGTTCTGGAGAAGATCGCGCGGGCGTTGCGGCCCGGTGGTGCCTCTGTCGTCTCGATGCGCGACGGCGACGGCGAAACGAGCGGCAGATACCATACGGTCGACTGGCGCAAGGACGCCTTCGCGGCGCGCATCGAGGCCGCCGGCATGGAGCTTGTCAGCCACAGCTTCCGCGTCGGCAGGAAGGAGCGAGGGTGGAACACTTTTCTGGCGGTGAAGCCGTCGTGATCTGCACGGACTCCCGGAACATTCGCCTCCATCCTGCGCGGCTCGCATCGTCACGCGCTCGGTGAGGCGCCTTGCAGGCTGTTGCGAGCCCGTCGACGGTAGGCGCACGCCTCTCTTTGTTCCTGTATTGTTCTTGCCTTGGGCTAAAATCTGTGGTTGTCTCGCGTTGACGTCGCTCGCGGCCGGCTCACAAAGGCTGGGGAGAGACGGCATCGGGGGCAAAGAATGGTGGCGCGGGTTCGTACGGTCGCTTTCCAGGGCATCGAGGCCGTGCCGGTCGACGTGCAGGTGATGATCGCGCCCGGCAAGGTCGGCATCCAGATCGTCGGACTGCCCGACAAGGCGGTGGCCGAGAGCCGCGAGCGGGTGCAGGCGGCGCTGCATGCGTCGGGCCTGTCGATGCCGTCGAAGAAGGTCACCGTTAACCTGGCGCCGGCCGATCTGCCCAAGGAAGGCAGCCACTACGATCTGCCGATCGCGCTTGGCCTGATGGCAGCACTTGGCGCCATTCCGGGCGACATGCTGGCCGGCTATGTCGTGCTTGGCGAACTGTCGCTCGACGGCACGATTACCGCCGTGGCCGGCGCGCTGCCGGCGGCGATCGGCGCCAATGCCGAGGGCAAGGGCCTGATCTGCCCGTTCGCCTGCGGACCGGAAGCTGCTTGGGCGGGGCGGGAATTCGACATTCTGGCGCCGCGCAGCCTGATTGCCATCGCCAACCATTTCCGCGGCACGCAGGTGCTGTCGCGGCCCGAGGCCGGCATCCGCGCCGCGCCGCGCGACCTGCCGGACCTCGCCGACATCAAGGGCCAGGAGACGGCCAAGCGGGCGCTGGAGGTGGCGGCCGCCGGCGGCCACAACCTGCTAACATTGTGGCTAATTAAACGGCGCCGCACTATGATCG
>NZ_RZSJ01000012.1:0-27406 GCF_003998025.1 Mesorhizobium sp. M8A.F.Ca.ET.021.01.1.1 | reverse complement strand
CTATGTGGCGGGCCTCCTGGTCATGGCCGGCGTCGGTCTTTTCCTGATCACCTCGACTGTCGGCCGTGCCTGGTGTGGCTATGCGTGCCCTCAGACGGTGTGGGTCGATCTGTTCCTCGTCGTCGAACGCGCGATAGAAGGCGACCGCAATGCCCGCATGAAGCTCGATACGGGTCCCTGGACCGCCCGCAAACTGGTGCTGCGCGTATCAAAGCACGCGATCTGGCTGGTCATCGGCGCGGCGACTGGAGGCGCCTGGATTTTTTACTTTGCTGACGCACCGACACTGCTCGGCCAGCTCTGGACCGGCAGCGCCGCACCCGTGGCCTACATCACCATCGCCGTGCTGACGGCAACCACCTACACGTTCGGCGGCCTGATGCGTGAACAGGTCTGCACCTATATGTGCCCATGGCCGCGCATTCAGGCGGCCATGCTTGACGAAAATTCTCTCACCGTCACCTACAACGACTGGCGCGGCGAACCGCGTTCGCGTCACGCCAAGAAAGTGCTGGCGGTTGGCCAGCCCGCAGGTGACTGTGTCGACTGCAACGCCTGTGTCGCGGTCTGCCCGATGGGGATCGACATTCGCGATGGCCAGCAGCTCGAATGCATCACCTGCGCGCTTTGCATCGACGCCTGCGACGGTGTCATGGACAAGCTGGGCAGGGAGCATGGGCTGATCGCTTATGCGACGCTGTCCGACTACAACGCCAATATGATGCTGGCGACAGCAGGCGGCTCCAGCCCAGTCAATCCATCGCTCGTCAGGACCGCTGGCGGCGCTTTCTCCGACAAGGTAGCGCATTTTCACATTCGCAAGATCTTTCGGCCGCGCACCTATGTCTACATGGGCTTGTGGTCGCTGATCGGCCTTGGCCTGCTCTATTCCCTGCTGACGCGCGATCGGCTCGAACTAAACGTGCTGCATGATCGCAATCCTCAGTTCGTCACGCTTTCCGACGGGTCTATCCGCAATGGCTACACCGTCAAACTGCTCAACATGATCCCCGAGCCGAGGACGATCGTCGTCACGATTCAAGGCTTGTATGGAGCTGACATGAGCGTGGTCGGCGAAGACATCCCGGCAGGCCGCTCCTTTGCCATTCCGGTCGAACCCGACCGCCTGAAAATGCTGAAGGTCTTCGTCCGCCAGCCGGCGGACCAGATCCGCGCCCCGGCGCAGACCTTCAAATTCCGCGTCGAGGACAAGGCCAGCTTCGAGTCCAACGAATACACCGCCACTTTCAACGCTCCAGAGGCCGCCAGATGACCGCCAATGCCCAGAAGCCTCGGGAATTCACGGGCCGGCACATGCTGGTCATTGTCCTCGCCTTTTTCGGGGTGGTGATCGCGGTCAACCTGACCATGGCAACGCTTGCCAACACCAGTTGGACCGGCCTCGTCGTCGAAAATACCTATGTTGCGAGCCAGCAATTCAACAAGCAGGCGCAGGAGGGCCGGGCGCAAGCGGCACTCGGCTGGACAGGCAAGCTAACCATCGCATGGGGCGAAGTCCGCTACAGCATCGCCGACGCAGCCGGCAAGCCGGTTCCTCTGCACGGCGTGAAGATGCTGTTTCGTCATCCCGCATACGAGAAGGAGGACAAGTCGGTCACGCTGGCCCTTGCTTCAGGCCAGGAATTCGCGGCGCAGCATATGCCAAAGGACGGCGTCTGGATCGTCGAGGTCGACGCCGATGCCGGCCTGGACAGGCCGTACCGAGACGTCCGTCGAATCATGATTTCCCATGGAACGCTGCAATGAGTTGTTGTGCACCGGGCGCCGAAATGGCGCTGGACCTGGGCAGCTCCGCATCGACGCTGCCATCCAGCCAGGAGATCCGGCTCGCCAGCCGCTCGCTTGGCGACAATCTTCGGCAGACCGATCTTTCAGTGCCGACGGTTCATTGCGCCGCCTGCATCCAGACGATCGAGACGGCGCTGGGAAAGCTCGGCAATGTCGAAGGCTCGCGTGTCAACCTTTCGACGAAACGCGTCGCGATCCGGTGGCGTGGGGACGAGGTGCCACCCTTCGTCGCCGCGCTTGGCAGGCTAGGCTACGAGGCGCACCTGTTCGAAGCCGACGCTGATAGGAGAGACAGAACGCTTGCCGAACTGATCCGCGCCGTCGCCGTTGCCGGCTTCGCGGCCGGAAACATCATGCTGTTGTCGGTCTCGGTCTGGTCAGGCGCCGAAGGGGCCACCCGCGACCTGTTTCACTGGGTCTCCGCGCTGATCGCCATTCCGGCGCTCGCCTTCGCCGGCGGTATCTTTTTCCGATCGGCCTGGAATGCGCTGCGCCATGGCCGCATGAACATGGACGTTCCGATCGCGGTCGGTGTTTCACTTGCCTACGCGATGAGCCTCTATGAGACGATCAACCATGGCGAGCACGCCTATTTCGATGCTTCGGTATCGCTGCTGTTTTTCCTGTTGGTCGGCCGCACGCTGGATCACGTAATGCGGGAACGTGCCCGCACCGCGGTGAAAGGCCTGTCGCAGCTGGCCTCGCGTGGCGCCATGGTGGTTCGCGGCGATGGTGCGCGCGACTATCTACCAGTCGGCGAGATCGAACCGGGCATGCGGTTGTTGATCGCAGCTGGCGAAAGAATCCCCGTCGACGGCAAGATCATCCAGGGAGCGTCGGATCTCGACTGCTCGCTGGCTTCAGGCGAAAGCACGCCAAAAAACGTAGGGCCCGGTGAAGCCGTGCAGGCCGGCGTGCTCAATATCACCGGCCCGCTGACCATCGAAGCCACTGCCGCCGCAAGGGATTCGTTCCTGGCGGAGATGGTGCGGCTGATGGAGGCCGCGGAGGGCGGCCGCGCGCACTATCGCCGCATCGCCGACCGCGTCTCGGCGCTCTACGCCCCCGTGGTGCATCTCACCGCCTTCTTGACATTCCTTGGCTGGGTGGCGGCGACCGGCGACTGGCACCGGGCCATGACGATCGCTATCGCTGTTCTCATCATCACGTGCCCCTGCGCGCTTGGCCTGGCAGTGCCGATCGTTCAGGTGGTCGCCGCGCGGCGCCTGTTCGAGAACGGCATCATGGTCAGGGACGGCTCGGCCATGGAGCGCCTGGCAACAATCGACACGGCTGTGTTCGACAAGACCGGCACGCTGACGCTCGGCCAGCCCCGACTCGTCAACGCGCCATCGGTCAACCCAGATATGCTGGCCCTGGCAGCCGACCTGGCCACGCATTCGCGCCATCCGTTCTCAAAGGCCATAGCCGGCTTTGCCACTCTGGGCGGCCGGTTCAAATTCGAGGCCGTCACCGAGCATCCTGGGTTCGGAATCGAGGCCACTGCAGCCGGGAGCACATGGCGCCTGGGCCGACGCGGATGGGCCGGCTGGAAGGCTCGAACTGGCGGCGAAGGCAAACACGGATACGGTGGAACGGTCCTGACAAAGAATGGGATGATTGTCGCATCCTTCATTTTCGACGATGTGCTTCGGGCCGATGCCACACCAGCCATCGATCGGTTACACGACGCCGGGGTATCTGTCGAAATGCTGTCAGGGGATACAGCGGCAGCCTGCGCCGACGTTGCGAAGGTGCTTGGTGTCGAAGACTTTGTCCCCTGCCTGCTGCCATCCGGCAAGGTCGAACGCATCGAGACCTTGGCGAAAGACGGACACAGGGTTCTGATGGTTGGCGACGGTCTCAACGACACGCCGGCACTAAGCGCTGCGCATGTATCGATTGCACCGGCGACCGCCGCTGATATTGGCCGCAACGCTGCTGACTTCGTCTTCCTGCGCGAGAGCCTTATGGCCGTCCCGCTGGCGTTGGACGTCTCGCGCCAGGCAGGACGCCTGATCCGGCAGAACATCGTCATCGCGATCGTCTACAATGCGGTCGCAGTACCGATAGCGATCCTCGGGCACGTTACGCCCCTGATCGCGGCGATCGCCATGTCCGCCTCATCGCTGCTTGTCATTGGCAATGCTCTACGCCTGCGATCGTCGCAACCGTTCTCAACGGCCAAGGATGTTCGCCGCAACAGGGTGTCCAACTTCAACAACCTGGTCCGATCGTCATGACCACTCTCACCTACCTCATACCCGTCGCTCTCTTTCTTGGTGCACTTGGCTTGGGGGGATTCCTGTGGGCATTGAAGAGTGGCCAATACGAAGATCTCGACGGAGCCGCCGAGCGAATCCTGATTGATCTGGAAGACAAAAGCGGCGACTGATATTCAGAAAGACGCTGGTGGCAGCGCACCGTTACTGAAAACCGCGACACCGAACTTTCACATGTCAAATCGTGACCCACAAGACCTCTGCATCCGAGCTGTTGTTCCTGCGATTAACAACACAGTTTGAGCCAGCGCAAAGAGGGCTAGCGTCAGGTCATGTACCTTCTGCTCATCCGCAACGGTCGAGAGACAGGAGATTGACATGATTACGCGACGCGAAGCCCTCTTTGGAGCCGCGCTTGGCGCTGTTGCTGTTGCAGCACTGCCCGCATTGTCGGCCACGGTTACAAAGGCAGAGATTCGCGGGCTGCCCCGCGAGAAGATCACGCTCGTAGCACCACCGTTCGTGCATCCGCATGATCAGATCGCCAAGGGCGGTCCGAAGATCGTCGAATTTACCATGACGATCGAAGAAAAGCCTGTCGTCATCGATGCCGAAGGCACGAAGCTCAATGCGATGACCTACAACGGCTCGATCCCTGGCCCACTGATGGTCGTGCATCAGGACGACTATATCGAGCTGACGCTCATCAATCCCGATACCAACTCGCTAGCCCACAATATCGATTTCCACGCGGCTACCGGCGCGCTGGGTGGCGGCGGCTTGACCTTGATCAATCCCGGTGAACAGGTGACCCTTCGCTTCAAGGCGACGCGGACGGGAACGTTTGTCTATCACTGCGCACCTGGGGGCGCGATGATCCCATGGCATGTCGTTTCCGGCATGAACGGCGCCATCATGGTGCTGCCGCGTGACGGGCTCAGGAACGACAAGGGCGAACCGGTCAAGTACGACAAGATCTTCTACATCGGCGAGAGTGATTTCTATATTCCGCGCGACGAGAAGGGCAATTTCAAGAGCTACGAATCCGCCGGCGACGGCTACGACGACACCGTCAAGGTCATGCGCGGTCTCGTTCCGACGCATGTGGTGTTCAACGGCAAGGTCGGATCCCTGACCGGCGACAACGCCATGAAGTCGAAGGTCGGCGAAACGGTGCTTATCGTCCATTCACAGGCCAACCGCGATACGCGGCCGCACCTGATCGGCGGCCACGGCGATTACGTCTGGGAACAGGGCAAATTCGCCAACCCGCCGTCCAAGGATCTCGAGACATGGTTCATCCGTGGCGGTTCTGCCGGCTCGGCGCTCTACACCTTCCTGCAACCGGGCGTCTACGCCTACGTCAACCACAATCTGATCGAGGCCGTCGAACTTGGAGCCACCGCTCATTTCAAGGTCGAGGGCGAGTGGGATGACGACCTGATGACGCAGGTCGAGGCGCCCAAACCCATCGCCACCAATTGAATGGCACTCCGATATGCCCGGACAGAGACACTCTCCGGGCATGGAGAAAACACATGCCGCCTCTCATAATGAAGCTCGTTCCGATCGCTGTGGCAGCCTTAGCCTTGCCGGTTTGGCTCTCGATGCAGGCAGCCGGCGGTCATCGGCCGCCCGACGCCGTTGCCAGGACGATCAGCATTGATCCCCATTCGATCGTCTATCCGATGCCGGGCGAGTATCTTAAGGACGGACGCCCTCAGGCCAATCCCAAGGTTGAGCGGCACCTGGAAGGCCCCCTGGAGATCATGGCGTACCAAGTCAGCGCGGCCGATTACGCAGCTTGTGTGTCGGCCGGCGCCTGTCGGCCGGCGGAGGAAACCCGCTCAGTCCCGCGTGACGCACCCGCAACCGGCGTGAGTTACCTCGACGCCGTTGCCTACGCCCGGTGGTATACTGAAGCAACCGGCAGTCAGTGGCGGTTGCCATCCGACGAAGAATGGGCCCTTGCGGCAGCCGAGCGGTTCGCTGGCGAATTCGAGGGTGTCGAAAACGATGCCAACAACCCCGCCAGGCGTTGGCTTACCAGCTATCAGGCGGAGGTCGAACTCAATCGCAAACCGGACCCGTTGCCCAGGAGCCGCGGCTCTTTCGGACTGAATTCGCGCGGTCTTGCCGACTTTTCCGGCAACGTCTGGGAGTGGACTTCAACCTGCTATGTCCGCACGACGCTCGCCGAAGACGGCAGCGATGTTGCGAGCTCGGTCAACAATTGCGGGGTTCACGTCCTGGAAGGCCTGCACAGAGCCTATATGTCGAATTTCGTCAGCGACGGGAAAAGCGGAGGTTGCGCCGTTGGTTTGCCTCCCGACAATCTGGGGTTCAGGTTGGTCTTGGACCATCGGGGGTGGGTGGGCCGTATCCTCGCCCACCTCAGCTTCGGCTGACAAAATCAGGAATAGCTCCGCTCCGTTCTCGTCTTGGGGGTCGCCTGCTCTGCCGCCTCACCGCGCCTTGGGCGTCATCAATGCCATCCCGTAGACCAGGATGAAGCCGGCAAATGCCGCGACCCATGCGACGCCCGCCATGTCGATTACCGCGCCATAGGGGACGAAGGCGGCCAGAATTCTCAATAATCCCGCGAGAAGGATGGCTACGAAGATAAACAAGGCGCCTTTTCCAGCCTTCAGCTCTCGGCCGGTGTGCCCGAGCGTCGCGCGGGTCATGACAGCAAGCGTCATGGCGCCGACCGCACCAGTTCCAAGCGCGTGGAGCCCTGCAGCGGCCGGCACGATAACAGGAAAGAAAATCGCCGCCGAAACCAAGGCGAGACCGATCGGCACAAAGGCGTATGCAAGATGGAGCATGAGCACCAGCGGATCCGGCAAGGTGCGCTCGCCAGCCCAGCGCGACAAACGCCACACCTGGCAGGTTGCGGCAATGGCCATGAGCGTTCCTGAGGTGGCGCTGTCGGGGGCGAACGTCCATGTTGCCAATGCGATGGCCGAGATGGCTATCGAAGCGATGTCGAATCGGTCAAATGGCGCCGGCAGCCTGCCGGGATTTTCGCGCACGAGCCAGTTGCGTGTGAAGCTCGGAATAATTCGCCCGCCGATCAGCGAGATGAGCAGGATCGCCGCAGCCATGCCGAGTCTTCGGCTGATGTCCGACACGCCCTCAACATGGGCCTCGATGTGGAACGCGCCGTTCGCGGACGCCAGCACGACGAGCGGCAGCAGCACCTTGAGGTTTCGCCAGTTGCGTCCCGCGACGATTTCGCGGGCTGCCGCGGCAGCCACCGCAAGCAGAAATGAGCCATCGACCATAGCTGCTGCTTCCCAGCCAATGTCTGCCGAGAAGAAGACAGCGGCGCGGCCGGCAAGCCATAGGACGACCAGCGCCAGCAGCGGCAGTCCTTGCACGGGAAGCCGGCCGGTCCAGTTGGGGATGGCTGTCAGCAGAAACCCGGTCACGATCGCCGGCAGATAGCCGAACAGCATCTCGTGGACATGCCAGTCGACCGGAACAAACACACTATGGGCTTCGAGGCCGCCCGCATACATCGGCAGCCAGAGCAGAATGGAGAGCCCCGCATAAAGCGACCCGAGAAAGAAGAAGGGTCTGAACCCATAGGAGAGAAAAGCCGGACCGGAATAGTCCCGCAGACGTGGAATTGCCATGACCTACATCCTGAAATGAACAGGGCCGGATGAACCGCCGCCCTCGGTCCGTCCGGCCCATGCCCGCCCGTTTGTGGCAGGCAGGCTATCTCATGCCGATCAGTTGGCGGGAATCTGGGTGAACAGATCCGCGAACACCGTCTTTGCCTTGCCAGGATGTTTGACCGCTTTCGCGGTATCGAGATTGACCGGCTTGCCGACGACGATCATCGCGACCATGCCCATGCCGTAGTGGGGCGCGCATTTGACGCCATAGACACCCTCCTTGGTCAGCGTGACGGTGATTTCCTCACTGGGCTTGCCCTTGAAAGGCTCGGCGCCATCCGGGATCATGCCCTTGATCGACTCGGCGTCGTGGCTCTTGTCGGTCGGCACGAACTTGACGGTGTCGCCGGGTGCGGCCTTGACGAAAGCCGGCTGGAAAACCATTGCGCCCTTTTCGCCCTTGTTGAGCATCTGCACGACGTGCTCTTCGGCGCTTGCGCCGCCAGCGAGCGCGAGAAGGGAGATTGCGGCGGCGAAGATAGTGCGTTTCATCGAATTGTCCTTTGTCTCATGTTCGCGGCGTTGCGCCGTTCCCTCTCATTTAGCCTGATGCCCCCGCGAACAATTTGCGCTGGCGCAAACTCGCGATAAGAATGGTTGGCGCGTCCTGGCGCGGTGTCTTGGGGTCGTGAGGAGATACGTTTGGCTGCTCTGGACCGATCTCTGATATCGCAGCTGCCGCTCTTCCAGGGGATGACTGCGGAAGAACAAAGCGAAATCCTGCGAAGCGCACGGTCGTCACGCTATGCCAAGGAATCCGCGATCTTCGAGCAGGAGACAGAGGCTCATTCGTTTTTTGTGCTGATTTCTGGCCATATCCGCGTCGTTCGCACTACGCCGGACGGACAACAGGTCATTGCCAGATACATCAGTGAAGGCGAAATCTTTGGTGTCGCCGCGGCGCTCGGCCGAACGACCTATCCCGCCAGCGCCCTCGCGGCCGTCGACTGCGTGGTACTGACGTGGCCCAACGCTCTGTGGGCGGAGATGGCGCGACGATTCCCGGCATTTGGGGCAACCACCTACAGAACCGTCGGTACCCGGCTGCAGGAGACCCAGACGCGGGTGGTGGAGATGTCGACCGAACAGGTCGAGCAAAGGATCGCGCATGCCTTGTTGCGGCTGGCAAACCAGACCGGCCGAAAGACCGAAAGCGGTATCGAAATCGACTTCCCGATTTCGAGACAGGACATCGCCGAGATGACAGGCACGACGCTGCACACCGTCAGCCGGGTGCTCAGCAGGTGGGAAGACATCGGAATAATCGCCAGCGGCCGCCAGAAAGTCACGGTCAAGGATGCCCATCGCCTTGTGGTTCTCGCCGAGAACCCGGGCAAACACTGACGATCACCGTTCGCCCCGGATAGTCGCGTCCAGATCGGCCAGGAAACGCGCCTCATCCACGCAGTGCTCATGGCACGCCTCGGCCACGGTGTGGAACGTGCCGATCGGACAGCCGACACAAAGCATCCTGTAGCTGAGCAGCACGGCCACGCTTGCCGGCCATTTCCTCATCATCTCGTCAACCACCGTATTGGGAGTGATAGACTTGGGTTTCTTCACGACGCAGTCCTCCGCGATTTGCGAAGCCCTCGTCATAGTTCGCTCAGGGGACGGCTTCGTTGCGCTTTCGCAACTTCATGGAACCAGCGCTGAAACGTCTTGAGGCAATACTATCTTGCGTGACGAAAAAGTACTCGCAGCCATCGGAGCGGATATGGCTGCCGCGCCGTCATATGGCAGTGCCGACGAGCGCGCCGATACCGGCGGTCAGCGCCATTGCCGCCGCGCCCCAAAAGGTGACGCGAATCGTTGCTTTCAGCACATTGGCTCCGCCGGCTTTGGCTCCGATGGCGCCCAGGACCGCCAGGAACAGGAGTGAGGCAACAGACACCGTTGCGGCAAGCCAGGCGGCCGGCGAAACAAGCACCATCGCCAAAGGCATGGCCGCGCCAACCGAAAATGCTGCCGCCGAGGTCAGCGCGGCCTGGATTGGTCTGGCCGTGGTGACTTCGGAGATGCCGAGTTCGTCGCGAGCGTGGGCGCCGAGCCCATCCTTCGCCATCAATTGGTCGGCGACCTGCGAGGCAAGGGTCGGCTCGACGCCTCGTCTGACATAGATCTCTGCAAGTTCCTGCCGCTCGAAATCTGGTTGTGTCGCCAATTCCTCTCTCTCACGCGCAAGGTCGGCTCGTTCGGTGTCGGACTGCGAACTGACCGAGACATACTCGCCTGCCGCCATCGACATCGCACCGGCGACCAGTCCGGCGACGCCGGCCACCAGAACATTGGAGGCCGCGGCATCGGCTGCCGCCACGCCAACGATCAGGCTTGCCGTCGACACGATGCCGTCATTGGCGCCGAGCACGGCAGCGCGCAACCAGCCGACGCGGGATACAAGATGGTTTTCATTGTGCAGCCGGCTCATGATATCACGGCGCCCCGCCGTTCAGGTCGCAGCATCCTGACCAGCGCCGCAATTGTCCAATGCAGCAATATCTGGGTTCCGGTGTATCCGGCTGGCTTGTTGGCAACAATCATAGGCAGTTTACCTGGTTTGAGAGAACCTTCCTACATCGCCGCTCATGCGGCAATCTTGATCTAGGACAAGCCAATCTACCGTCCCCCTAGAGCTTTCACTGTCCCCTCGCAGTTCGACCTCGGCTGACAGCCAGTTGTCAGCTTGGTTGTGGGATATTGCCTCCGAAGCGGACCAGACGGGTCGCGTTTGCAAGGTTCAATGTGGAAGCACAATTCCGATGAAAGAGATTGCCCTGTCACTTTTGGTGATCGCCGCCTCGGGCGTTTATGTCTGGGATCAGGCCGGCAAGGATTCGGCAAACGATATGCTCGGCGAGGCGCTGCCGGCCGACGCAGCCGAAGCGCCTTCCGTGCAGCCAAAAGAACCCGCATCCGCTGCGGCTTTGCAGCTGCTTCGCACCTCGCCGGCGCCCCTCGATCTCCGGTTTAGAACAAGGTTCCCGATTTCCGGGGAAACGACAGCTGGCATAGGAACGCCTGCCGAACGCCCCAATGATCCAGTCAAGCCGACAGTGGTTCCGGTGGCGCCACAACCGTCCCCAACGCCAGTGGCGCCGTCTGTCGCCGATCCTGCCTCGTCAGCGCCTTCCTTCGCCGTTACGCCCGCCGTCTACATACCAGTCCCGCAGCCGAGGCCGGCATATCCGGATGCACCAGCACGGGTCGTCCGGGTGGGCATGAAGCTCGCCGCAAAGAGCTATGCCGACGGCGTCTACACCGGCCCGACGGCCGATGCCTATTACGGCATCATCCAGATTCAGGCCCTCGTACAGGGCGGGCAACTGACGGCGCTGAAAGTGCTGAAATATCCCTCCGACCGCCGCACCTCCGTCAACATCAACAGGCAGGCGCTCCCCATGCTGCGCGACGAAGCGATCAGCGCCCAGAGCGCCGATGTCGATATTATTTCGGGCGCGACGCTAACCAGCAGGGCTTTCATCCAGTCGCTGCGCGGCGCGCTGAAGAAAGCGTCGTCGTAGGTCCATGCGCGACACGCGAATTTTGATGGGCATGCCCATTGCCGTCGACCTCGGCGGCGCGTCGAATGCTGAACTGATCGAAGCCGTCTTCGGCTATTTCGAGCACATCGACCGGCGCTTCAGCACCTACCGGGCCGACAGTGAAATCACGGCCATCAACCGAGGCGACGTTCCGGTCGTCGACTGGAGCGGCGAGATGATGGAAGTGTTCGCTCTCGCCCGACAGACGAAAGACGAGACGGACGGATACTTCGATATTCGCAAGCCCGACGGGTCGCTCGATCCTTCCGGCATCGTGAAGGGCTGGGCCATTCGCAATGCAGCGGAGATTGTTCAGCGAGCCGGCATCAGCGATTTCTTCATCGAGGCGGGAGGCGATATCCAGTCCTGCGGCAAGAATGCATCGGGCCATGACTGGAGCGTCGGCATCCGCAATCCCTTCAATGCGGACGAGATCATAAAGATCGTCTATCCCCGCGGTCGCGGCGTCGCAACCTCCGGCACCTATGTCCGCGGTCAACACATCTACAATCCGCATGGAATTGGCAGTCAGATACAGGACATCGTCAGCCTGACCGTGATCGGCGCCGATGTGCTCGAAGCCGATCGTTTCGCCACCGCGGCCTTCGCCATGGGACGTGACGGCATTCTCTTCATCGAGCAGACGCCTGGCCTGGAAGGCTATCTCGTCGACGCCAATGGCCGCGCCACGCCGACAACCGGGTTCGGAGCCCTTTGCCTGCCATGATCAAGACCATCGACCGATTTCTCGATCACCTGACCATGTACAGGCTGGTCCTCTACTATCTGATGACGCTGGTCGGCGCAGCGTTCGTGCTCGGCTTCGTCAAGCTGGTGCCACACGATCCGATTGCGCTTGCCTTCACCACAACGCTTGCGCTGGCCGCCTGCTGGATCACCAACAAGGTTTTTGCGCATGTCTTCGCAGTTCCGGCCAACAACGAGTCCGTCTACATCACCGCGCTCATCCTGACGCTTATCCTCGATCCGGTTGCGGTCACGGACATCATGGGGATTGCGGCAGTGGTATTCACATCCGTCTGGGCGATTTCATCCAAATTCATTCTCGCCATCGGCCGGAAGCACCTTTTCAACCCGGCTGCGCTGGGCGTGGCGCTGTCCGCGCTGCTGCTCGACCAGCCAGCCACCTGGTGGGTGGGCGGCAATCTGCCATTGCTTCCGATCGTGCTCGTCGGCGGCATGCTCATTGTCCGGAAACTGCGCCGGCTTGACCTTGTCTCGACCTTCGTTGTCGTGGCGCTGGCGACCATTCTGGCAACCACGGACCCATCGCAATACTGGACCGCGCTTGCAGAGACACTGGGTTCATCGCCGTTGCTGTTCTTTGCCTTCGTGATGCTGACCGAGCCGCTGACCGCGCCGACGATGCGTTGGCCGCGTATCGCCTTTGCCGCCATTGTCGGCTTTCTGTTTGCTCCCAACATCCATATCGGCTCGTTCTATTTCACGCCGGAACTGGCGCTGCTTGCCGGCAACGTGTTTGCCTATGCGGCTGGCCCCAAGGCACGCTTCGTGCTGACCTTGGAACGCATTGAGCAATCGGCCGTCGACAGTTTTGACTTCGTCTTCCGGTCGCCACGCAAGCTCGCATTCGAGGCCGGCCAGTACCTCGAATGGACGCTTGGCCTCGATCGTGCCGACAATCGCGGCAACCGCCGCTATTTCACAGTCGCCTCGGCGCCGACGGAGGAAACAGTCCGCCTCGGCGTCAAGTTCTATCCGCAATCAAGTGCCTTCAAGCGCGAGCTGATGACCATGAAGCCAGGCAGCACGATCCATGCCGCGCAACTGGCCGGCAATTTCACGCTGCCCGCCCGGCGTGAAACCAAGATCGCGTTCCTGGCCGGAGGCATCGGCATCACGCCGTTCCGCTCGATGCTGCAATATCTCATCGACCGCAAGGAGTGGCGACCGATCGTCATCCTCTACGCAACAGAGAGACAGCAGGACATCGCTTATCGCGACGTGCTTGGCGCGGCCAGGCAGGAGCTTGGCATCAAGACGATCCACGCTGTGGCGCACGGTGGCGAGCGCGGGCAATATCCCGGATATATCGACGAGCGCCTGATCCGTCTGGCCATACCCGACTACCTCGAGCGCACTTTCTACATTTCCGGCCCGCAAGCGATGGTCAAGGCGCTGCGCCAGAAACTGCTGGCCATGGGCGTTCGCCGCTCGAAGATAAAGGTCGACTATTTCCCGGGTTTTGCCTGAAGCAGGCTCAACTGTGTCGCGGCAAGGAAATGGTCACCACAAGGCCCGGATCGGCGTTAGCCATGGCAAGGCGTCCGCCATAGGCTTCGACGATGTCGGAAACGATGGCCAGGCCAAGACCGCTGCTGCCTCCCTTGCTGTCGAGCTGGACACCACGTGACATCGCGGACTCCCGATCGGCATCCGGTATACCTGGGCCATCATCAGCAACACTGACGGTCACCTCGTCCCAGGCAGTGGATGCACCGACACGGACTGACGATTTTGCATAGCGCGCGGCATTCTCGACCAGATTGCCGAGAACTTCTGACAAGTCGCCTTCGTCGATTGGGGCCGTCAAATCTTCGGCGATATCCAGCTTGAAAGAAAGCTGCTTGCCGCTTGGTGTCCGTTTGACGACGGCAATGACGCCAGCCGCGACGTCCGACACAAGGCAGGATGCCTTGCCGGAAACGCCGGGGGCGAGGCGCGCTCGCGCGATCTCCCGCTCGACATGGCGCCGGATCGCTCCGGCGCTCTTTTCAATCTCGTCAGCCAGAACCGTCTCGCCTTTCTTGCGCAAGGCCCGGATGTCGGCCGACAGCACTTGCAGCGGTGTCTTGAGGCCATGCGCCAAATCGGTGGCGCGCGAGCGGGCTCGCGCAAGCGCCTTCTCCTGGGCATCGAGAAGACGATTGATTTCGTCCGCGAGCGGCTGCACCTCGCTCGGCGCCACCACATCGAGCCGTGCTGATCGCTGCGCAATCACGTTTCTGACCGAAACCCGCAAGGTCTCCAGAGGCGCAAGACCGACGGTGATCTGGATGAAGAAGGCGGCCATGAGGGCAATGGCGAGCAGAACAAGGGCTGGCGCAAGGTCGCGGACATACCCATCGATGGATTCCTTCACCGTTTGATGGTCTTCCGCCACGACGGCGCGAAACGATCGCCCACTGGCGTCGATGATCGTGCGCTCGACGGCGATGGTGAGCTCCCCTTGTGGCCCCTTGAATTCCTTGATCTCCCTGAATTCGCCGTTGGTTGCGCGATCAGGCAAGGCAAGCGTCGCGTCCCATAGTGAACGCGAGCGGACAAGGTTGCCGGATCCGGTATCCTGCACCTGCCAGTAGTGGCCGGAAAAGGGAATGGAGAAACGTGGGTCGGCCAAGGTCGCCTGGACCGAAAGACGGCCATCGGCGGCAAAATTGGTCGCGCCAATAAGATCGTTCAGGTCGACTGTCAGCTCGCTGACAACGCGCCGCTCGACGTTAAGTTCGAACAGATAGCGCAATCCAACGCCGGCGATGGCAAGAGCAACCAGGATCGAGATCGTTGCCGCCAACCAGAGCCTGAACCGGATCGAGTTGCCCATCAGCGGGAATCGTCGGGCATCAGATACCCGAATCCGCGCCTCGTTTCGATGACGTCGCTCCCGAGCTTGCGACGCAGGCGCGCGACGATCACCTCGATCGTGTTCGGATCGCGGTCGTTGCCTGAATCGTACAAATGCTCGGCAAGTTCGGTCGGCGCCACCACCCGGCCGGCGTGGTGCATCAGAAACGCCAGGAGCCGGTATTCCAGCGGCGAAAGCGCAACGGGAATGCCGCGAAGCGAAATGCGCATCTGGCGTGTGTCCAAGAGCAACGGCCCGGACCTCAACACGGGTGCCGCCTGCCCGGCCGAGCGACGCAGGATTGCCCGTAACCGGGCGAGCAGTTCTTCCATTTCAAAAGGTTTGGGAAGATAGTCGTCGGCACCGGAATTGATGCCGTCGACGCGTTCGGTCCACATGCCTCTTGCGGTCAGGATGAGAACCGGGAACCTGCGCGCATTCGCCCGCCAACGTTTCAAGACCGTAAGACCATCGAGCTTGGGCAAGCCGAGATCCAGAATCGCGGCGTCATAATTCTCGACATCGCCTGCGAACCAGGCAGCTTCACCATCCTTTACGATATCGACCGCCATTCCCGATGCTTTGAGGGCGGTCGCGATATCGGCAGCGATACGGGGCTCGTCTTCGGCCAGGAGGATCTTCATCAGTCACCCTCCCCATCGCGCATGATGACACCGGCACCGGCGTCGACGTCGACGGTCTTTCGCCGGCCATCGGCACCCACGACCTGAAAACGGTAGACCCATCTGTCGGCCTTGCGGATGAGATCGACCGCAACAACATCGCCGGGAGCTTTGGTGCGGACAACGTCCAGTATATTGGCAAGGCCCTTGATTTCGCCGCGTTCGTACAAATCCCGCGCCCGGTCATGGTCGCCGTCATCGTCCTCGTCGGCACGGGCAGCGAGAGGCATGGCCAAGACAAGTCCCGCGAGAACCAGCACCGCCAAACGCTTCCATTGTCTTTTCATCGGCAAGGCATGTCGCACGTTGCAGCTTTCAATTTGCTGTCAGTTATCCTCAGCCCACAGCAAGCAAGGGGACCATATCAGGGCATCATCGCGTCCAATCATGGCCGCGCCAAGAAGGATACGAGACCATGCGCAATTCCATGCTTGTCCTTGCAGCACTTGCAAGCCTCACGATCTTCGCGCTGCCGGCGGCCGCTGAATCGGACGAAGGATCATGTGGGGCGTCATCGTCTGTTGTCCCATCCGGTCCGATCGATCTGCAGGCCATCCCGATGCAGGACGCCTCCACCCCGAAAGCCATCAAGGGTGGCGACGATGCGTGTGACGACCAACAAGGCGATGAGGCCGACGAAAACGACTAGGTCTCCCACGGCGCGTGGCCGCCACCGCATATGACGGTTGCCAATGTCGTGGGCCAAGGCTCGCTGCAAAGTCGGCAAATTATCCAAGCTCCTTGCCAATTTCTGGAGAGTTTTCGTGATCCCTATTCAACATATCCACCCAATTCTTGTTCATTTCCCTATTGTTCTGATCTACATGCTTGTGGCTATCGACCTTGTGGCGCTGGTTGGCGGCAGCGCCGTTACCAAGAGATCTGGCGCCGGTACGATCTCTACTTTCGTAGCCCTGTCTGCCGGAGTGTTCGCCATTGGGACCTGGTTCTTTGGAGGTCTTGCCCTGGATCATGCCGAAGCGGCCGGCTTCAGCAGCGATATCGCGGAGATCCACGAAAGCCTGGGAGGTATCACTGCCTTTGCCTTCCTGGTCTGGGGACTTGTGCGGTTCGCGCTTTGGATGCGGAACCGTGACATGCGGGCTGTAACGATCGCCATTCCTTTGATTGAAATTTGCGGTGCATTCCTGGTCACTGCGACAGCCTACTATGGTGGGCTGCTTGTCTACGAACTTGGTGTCAACGTCGCCAAGACCGCGGTCGCTGGTTGACCGGTTCGCGCCCAGTCATTCAAGGTTGCAATTTTGGATGACCATTTGCCTCGACCGAAAAATGATTCAGATCAAGGCGCTTCGTGCATGTGCAATCTAAGAAGCCGGAGGTTGGAAAAACTCCGGAGAACGACCATGCAAGCCGAAGCCATAATGAGCAGGCCAGTCGTCGGCATAGACCCGTCCGCATCGATCGCCGAGGCTGCCGGGTTGATGCTCTCCAAAAAGGTCAGCGGCCTCCCCGTCATTCGCAACGACGGCAGGCTGGTGGGGATCGTCAGCGAGGGCGATTTCCTGCGACGCGGGGAACTGGGCACGGAGCGCAAGCGCTCGCGCTGGCTGGAGTTTCTCGTCAGCCCCGGAAAGGCCGCCGACGAATATGTCCGCGCCAATGGTCGACGGGTTGAAGAGGTGATGTCGCAAGATGTCGTGACGGCATCCCCTGCAGCATCACTCGCGAAAGTCGTCGAGCTCATGACGCGTCACCATGTCAAACGCATTCCGGTCGTCGAAGCTGGGAAAGTCGTTGGCATCATCACCCGCTCTGATCTTCTGCGGGCATTGCTCGGCGTCCTTCCGGATGGAGCCGCTACGGTCATCGATGACGAACAGATTCGGCAGAACATCGCTACCGAGCTTGCGAGGCAGAGATGGGCCGGCAACGATTTGATCAACGTGACGGTGGACAAGGGTGTGGTGACACTGAGCGGCGCCATCTTCGACGAACGCGAGCGCCAGGCAGCGACAGTCGCCGCCGAAAACGTCGCCGGCGTCAATGCTGTCAAGGACAATCTCTTCTGCGCCGATCCCGTGTCGGTCATCCTTGTTTCGTAGCGGAGTAGACATTGATCCGCAGCGAGGCACCACTGCCTCTCTGCGTTGCTGGTCCTTGCCCAAGGCTTCGCCATGCTTAGGGCGCGACCAGGGGTATCAATGGTCGAAGGAGTAACAGGGCAAAGCCAATAAGCGCCGCGCCCGCAACTTTTTCTGCCAGTGTTTTGCCTCCGCAGAAGCGCCGCCCCAGCAAAAGCCACACCGATCCGCTGGCAGCTGTCATCACCAGAAGCGCAATCCAGAAGATCCCCAGTTCGCGCGGTTCGATGTTCATCGGCACGATAGACAGGCAATAGATGAAGGCCTTCGGATTGAGAGCACTGGTCACCGCAACAGAAATGGCGTCGCCGCTTTTGGCAGCGTTGATCCGGGCGCTTGCCGTCAGACGCAGGCCAAGAATGACGAGCCACCCGGCCGCTACCAGCCTGAGTATTTGAATGGCGTCAGGCGACATGAAGGGACGCAGTGAAAACCAGCACGCGGATGCGATCCCGTATCCGCATGCCTGAGCGGCCAAGAGCTTGACCGCTTTCTCCCGCTTGACCGACCCTGTCAGCAAAAGAGCGTTGGTTGGCCCTGGTGCGACAAAGAGCAGGAATGCTTCCAGAAAAAATAGGGTGTCCAACTGCCTGGTCCCGTGGAATGCAAACCTGTCAACTGCAAGACTCGGTTTGCGTTGACTCTGTCAAAACACGGACAGCACGACATCGTCCAGGCTGAGTACTCGAATGACTAGCGTTGGCCGGCCGCATGCTGCAGTCGAGCGATCAGGTCGCCGTTGCGGCAATAGTCTGGCGGGTTATTGGCTTGCTGATGTTCGTCGAGCCAGACCGAGCATTCATCCTGATGTCCGCAGGAACGGCAGCGATCCACTGCCCTGCTGGTGACGGCGGCATGGTCGGCTACGACTTTCAACTGTCTGTCGACGCCGAGCTTCCGCATCATGCGATCCATCAAGGTGGTTCTGGCATCAACTGAAATCAGGTAATCGAGAAAGGTCATGGTAATCACTCCTGCCTGCTGGCCATCATGGCATGTTGGCGGCAAGCGGCGTTGATCTCGATCAACAGGCGGTATCGTTGCCGATCCCTGAGCCTCAAACAGGGAGCATGGCGCTAAACCTTGGCCACAAGGCGATCGAGAAAGGACCGCTGACCGGCAAGCAACTTCTTGCGGGCCCGGCTCTCTTGTCCGAAGAACCAGCGCTTGGTCGCCTCCGAGGCGCATAGGTAGAGTGCGGTAATCGCGACAAGCGCGACAAGTACGGGCAGAGGCAAGGGCACGAAGCCGAACCAGGCTGCAAACGGCAGATAGGGGATCATGATCGCCATAATCCCGACGGCCAATGTAAGCCAGGCAAGCAACGGGCTTGGACGGCTCGCCCAGAAAGCCCTGTGCGTGCGCACGATGAGCACGATGGCAAGCTCCGTCAGCAACGACTCGACAAACCAGGCGGTCTGGAATGCGGCCTCCGTGGCGTGCGCAAAAACCAGAAGGAAAACGAAGGTCGCGAAGTCGAACAGCGAACTGACCAGGCCAAAGCTGATCATGAACCGCCGCACAAAACGGATATCCCAGTGGCGAGGCCGGCGCAGTCGGTCGGGATCGACGTTGTCGCTTGCAATGGCGAGTGAAGGAACGTCAGAGAGGAAATTGTTGAGCAGGATCTGCTTGGCAAGAAGCGGAAGGAAAGGCAGGAACAGCGAGGCGACAGCCATGCTGATCATGTTGCCGAAATTGGCGCTGGTGGTGATTGAAATGTACTTCATCGTATTCGCGAAGGTCTTGCGGCCATCGTCGACGCCGCGCACCAATACGCCGAGGTCCTGCTTGAGAAGGATGATATCGGCCGCCTCGCGCGCGACATCGACAGCGGTGTCGACCGAGATGCCTATGTCTGCCTCATGAAGGGCAGGCGCATCATTGATGCCGTCGCCAAGGTAACCAACGACATGGCTCCTGCTCCGCAAGGCCTGAACGATGCGCTCCTTCTGGTTGGGGTCGATCTCGACGAAGAGGTCGGTGTGCTGCACGCCCGCGAAGAGCGCGCTCTTCGTCAATTTCGAAAGCTCCTCGCCGGTCATGATCCTGTCGGCGCGCAAGCCGATCGCCTGGGCGAGATGCGCGGCAACGTAACGGTTGTCGCCAGAAATGACCTTTACCGCGATGCCGCGGTGGGCGAGTTCGGCAAGCGTCTCCTTGACGCCCTTCTTTGGAGGGTCGAGGAAAAGCAGGAAGCCAGCGAAGGCGAGATCGATCTCGTCTTTCCTGCTGAACGTTTTCTGGCTCTCGAACTGACGGATTGCCAGGCCCAGAACGCGGTAGCCGTCCGCGCTCCAGCGCCGGAATTTTTCGTCGATTGCCGCACGGTGCGTTTCATCGAGGGGTTCCAGCCCGGTGGCTGCTCGGGCGAAGCTGCAGGTTTCGAGGACATTTTGTACGGCACCTTTGGTAATCAGAAGGTTCTGGGCGTCCTTGGTCCGGACCACAACGGATAGCCGCTTGCGAATGAAATCATAGGGGATTTCGTCGACTTTCGTGAAGGCCGCCAATAATGCGCCTTCGCCCGGCGCACCGGCGATTGCTTCGTCCAGCGGGTTCTTCAGTCCGGTCTGCAGGGTCGCGTTGAGACGTGCCCAGAGCAGGATATCGGTTGACGGATTGCCGTCGACATCGAGCCATCCATCCAGGTGGATAACGCCTTCCGTCAGCGTCCCCGTCTTGTCGGTGCACAGCAAATCCATGCTGCCCAGATTCTCGACGGCATCGAGACGGCGCACGATGACGCCATTGGCTGCCATCGCGCGAGCCCCTCGAGCCAGCGTCACGCTGATGATGGCCGGGAGAAGTTCGGGCGTAAGGCCAACCGCCAGTGCCAGCGAAAACAGCAGCGATTCAATCAGCGGTCGATGCAGCAGCAGATTGGCGAAGAACACCAGGATGACGATTGCCAGCATGATCTCGGTCATCAGATAGCCAAACAGCCTGATACCCCGGGCAAACCCTGTTTCGGGGATTTGTCGCTCCAGGGCGGCGGCGATCGATGCGAATTCAGTGCTGGCGCCGGTCGCTGCCGCAAGCACGGTTGCAGTGCCGCTGCGGACCGACGTGCCCGTGAAAACGGCATTGCTGCGCTGTGCTATGGAGGCCTCGGGCGCCGACCGCCCCGGTGCCTTCACGACGGGAAAGGTTTCGCCGGTCAGTACAGCCTCGCTGACATTGAAATCGCGCGCGTCCAGAATGATACCGTCCGCGGGAATGAGGTTTCCGGCCGAAAGCCGGATCACGTCGCCCGGCACGATATCTTCGGCGGCGACCGAGCACTCGGCGCCGTCGCGCAACACAATAGCCTTGCGCGAAATGCGCTGTTTCAGTGCTTCGGTCGCCAGCGACGCACCGTACTCTTGGGTGAAGCTCAGGACGCAGCTTGCCAGCACGATCGCGCCGATGATCGCAGCCTCCTGGCCCTCCCCGACGAAGGCTGATACGCAGGCCGCGAAAATGAGGATCAGGACCAGCGGGCTGCGGAACTGGCGGGCAAACACTGCCAGGGCCGACGCGCCTGACGTCGACGCGGGTGTGTTTCGGCCGAATTTTGCGAGCCTCGATGCCGCTTCGGACGAAGCAAGCCCCGAGACTGAGGTCTCAAGACCTAACAAGAGGTCATTGGTCTCGATCGACCAATAGGCACCGTCCTCTGGCGAGACGGATTGCTGGCCAGCTTCGCCTATCATCAATACGACATGAAGCGGTTGATGCCGCTCTCTTCGATCAGCGTGCGGGTGACGCCGCCGAACGCCCATTCCCGCAAGCGGCTATGGCCATAGGCGCCCGAGACGATGAGATCCGCATGGATCGAGCGTGCGAATGTCAGCAACCGGTCGCCATCAGCCTTACCGGCGATCAGCTCGGTTCGCGCCTTGATGCCATGGTGCTCGAGAAAGACCGCGACATCGGCGAGGCTGTCGCGAATGCTTTCGTCGCGCTCGGTGTCGATCGTGGCAATCACGACTTCGCTGGCTTTGGCCAGGAAAGGCAATGCGTCAGTCATCGCTCGCCGAGCCTCCCTAGTGTCCTTCCACGCTACGAGAACAGTTTTTGCAAGGACGTGCTCGACGTTGGTTGCGGCGACCAGAACCGGACGCCCGGCGCCCAGTGTCAGACTGCCGACATCCACGGCGCGAAACACATTGTCTCCTGCCTGGCCGGTAACGATAAGGTCGGCTGCTCTGGCCGAAACGCTGAGGAACCGGGTCGGGCTGCAAACGGCTTGGCCCCATTCGCTAAAGATCGAAGCAGGAACCAGCCTCTCGAACTCGGCACGCAGTTCGGCAAGCCGCTTTTCGATTTCTGTTCGCTGGATCTGCATGATCTCGCCTTCGTAGACCATGCCTTGGCCGGTCGCGACCAAGGGCGGAACATCGGCTGCCGCCAAGCCGATAAGACGGGCTCCGAACCGTTCCGCGAGTTCGACCCCCACCTTTACAATAGGTGCAGGAGGCGCATCGATGGCGAGGTTGACGATGATTGACTTGTAAGACATTGCGGACGCCTTTCGCTGAACTATGGAATGCGTGATGAATTGCATTCGCCAGCGTCCAATGCCTTGACGCGCGTCAAAGATCGCCAACTGCGCCTGCGCACGAAAACGTCGGCTCGATCCGTTTTGCGTGAGCGGCGAGAAGTGATAATTAGCCCCGGTAGCACCGTCTCGAACTCAGGAACCTCAGGTGATCAAAGACGAAGCGCTCAGTTTGTCGCCCGGCGGGACGACACTCAAATCACTGCTGTCGCGAATGTTCGATCAGGCTCCGGGATTTATAGCGCTCATGCGCGAGCCAGGTCACGTTTTCGAACTGACCAATGCCGCCTACCAGCAATTGATCGGCAACAGGCAAGTGATCGGAAAGTCCGTGCAGGATGCCTTTCCCGAGCTCGAAGGATATGAGTTTTTCGACCATCTGGACCAAGTCTACACGACCGGCGAGCCCTATAGGGGCTACGGGGTGAAGGTTGGCCTTCGCAACACAGCCGACGGCCCGGTCGAAGAGCGCATCCTTGATTTTGTCTATCAGCCGATCAAGGCTGACGATGGCCGTATCACCGCGATCTTCATTGAAGGCACGGATGTCAGCGAACTCTCCTTTGCAAACGCCGCACTTCGGCTGCGCGAGGACCATTTGCGATCCATCCTGGCAACAGTTCCGGACGCAATGGTCGTCATTGACGAACAGGGCCGGATCCAGTCCTTCAGCACCGCTGCCGAAACGCTGTTCGGCTATCAGTCAAGCGACGTCATTGGTCAAAACGTGAGAATGCTGATGCCCTCGCCCTACCGCGACGAGCATGATGCCTATCTGCTTCGCTATCTGACGACGGGAGAGCACCGGATCATCGGACTCGGCCGCACCGTTACCGGCGCGCGCAAGGATGGCACGACATTCCCAATGGAGCTTTCCGTCGGCGAGATGCATCCGGGAACCGGACGTTTCTTTACCGGCTTCTGCCGCGACCTCACCGAACGCCACCGGGCAGAAGCAAGAATCCAGGAGCAGCAGCAGGAACTGCTGCACATGGCGCGGTTTACAGCACTCGGCGAAATGGCTTCGACGCTTGCTCATGAGATCAACCAGCCACTGACGGCGATCACGAACTACCTCAAAGGCAGTCGTCGACTGCTCGAGAAAAGCCAGGACGAGAATGCGCCTATGCTTCGGGATGCTGTCGAAAAGGCAGCTGAGCAGGCATTGCGAGCAGGCGACGTCATCCGTCATCTGAGGGATTTTGTGGCCAGGGGCGAAAGCGAGCGCCAGGTCGAACGACTGCCGGTTCTCATCGAGGAAGCCGCGTCCCTGGCCCTGGTCGGCGCAAGGGAGATAAATCTCCTTGTCAGCTACAAGCTTGACCCTGCCGCCGAACTGGTCTTGACCGATCGCATCCAGATTCAGCAGGTTCTGCTCAACCTGATGCGCAACGCGGTGGAGGCTATGCAGGACGCGACGCGACGCGAATTGAAAGTCACAACCGTTGCCCGGGATGATGGGATGGCCGAGGTAAGCGTAATCGATACAGGTCCGGGTCTCGCGCCGGAGGTCTCGGCCCAGCTCTTCCAGCCGTTCGTAACGACCAAGAAGCAAGGCATGGGTGTTGGCCTTTCCATTTGCCGTACCATCGTTGAATCGCACGGTGGCCATATATGGGCCGAGGTAACGCCGGCCGGCGGAACCGCTTTCCGGTTCACCTTGCGCATCGTAGAGAAGGAAGAGGTCACAAATGGCCGACAGTGATCTGGTGCACGTGGTCGACGACGATGTCGACGTCCGCAAGTCGCTCGGTTTTCTTCTGGCCACAGCGGACTTCGCCGTACGCCTGCACGAATCGGCCACGGCATTTCTTTCGACGGCAAAAGGCAACCTCGAGGGCTGCATTGTCACCGACGTACGCATGCCGGGCATAGACGGTATTGAGTTCCTGCGGCAACTCAGGGCGGGCGGGCATACAATTCCCGTCATTGTCATGACGGGCCATGCCGATGTGGCGCTTGCCGTTCAGGCAATGAAGGAAGGCGCTGCCGATTTCATCGAGAAGCCGTTCGACGACGAAATGCTGATCGAAGCGATTCGCTCCGCGCTGGCCAATCGGAACCAAGCAAACGCGGCGCATCCCCAGTCTGCGGATATCCGCACGCGTCTGTCGGCCTTGTCAGAGCGCGAGCGGCAGGTGCTGGATGGACTTGTTTCGGGTCTGCCTAACAAGACGATCGCCTACGATCTGGGCATCAGCCCGCGCACGGTCGAGATCCATCGCGCCAATGTCATGAGCAAAATGGGCGCAAGCAGCTTGTCACATCTTGTGCGCATGGCGCTGATCGTGGAATCCCGACCCTAGGAAGAGTTTTCAAGAGGTTTGCGAATTCCGACCTGGGCCCGCTCCAAGTCCCAATCGCGCCAGTGGGTCGGCCGGATGTCGACACGGGCACCGCTGGCAGCATTCTTCCAACCCTCCGTCACCCTTCTGCAGGCAAACACAAGCGCGTGCTCGCCGTCTTCGTCGAAGACGGCGAGTTCGAGATCGCGACCAAACGGAGCGCTTAGGATTGGTTTCCACATCGCATCAAAATCTTCGCAAACGGTGCGTTGCGCATTGATCTGCATCATTTTCTGGAATCGCCGAATAGGCATGCGCGTTGCCGGGCGTCGAGCTGATCTGGCTAATAGCTGCTGCGGCAGACGCCATATCGTCATCGGTGCCAATCACATGCATGGCGCGGGCAGCCCAATTGATTGCCAACGCAGCGCTGATACCTGATCCGGCGCCCATCGCGACGCTGGACGCCGATTGATCGGGATCAAGGACCGTGCTGCGCAAGCGCATATCATCAGACGGTATAGGGAGAATTGGGATGCACTATATCAAGGCCGATGAAGCCCTGTGGGCCTCCAGCATGTTGCCGGAAGGCATCCTGGAGCGCTGGTTCATTACGAGCGGCGACACAATCAAGGCCGGCGAGCGAATAGCCGAAGTTCGCGTTGAAGACGCGCTGCACGAGATTGTAGCGCCGGTAGGTGGCCGCGCGACGATTGTCGCCACCGCGAATACCGTCATCGAACCAGGCTCGATTCTGGCAACGCTGGAGTCTTAGCCCTGTGAGGACGCCTCACCGGGCTGATTGCGCTCATTCCTCACTTGTAGTCTCAAGGAGAGTATCAGGCTTGGTCGCCAGCTGCGTCCGCAGCTCCGATCACGGTTTCTGCAAGGTGTTGATGTAAGCGATTATTGCATCGATCTGGTCGGGGCTGGCGATCCACTCAGGCATGTCCGGATGGCCCGTCGAAATCCCCTCGGCGAGGGCTTCCTCGAGATCGGTGATCGGATAGCGCTTTGACAAGGTGCGAAACGCCGGGGCGTCGGGATGACTGCTCTTGTCGGTTTTTCCAATGGCGTGGCAGCGGGCGCAATTGACTTCCACCAACGCCTTCCCGTGATCCGTTAGGCTATCGGCACGGGCTGGGTGCACATATCCGAGCAGCATCAGTGCAAGGACGGAAGCCGGCAGACGACGATGCCCACAAAAGCTGTTCATGTCTGACGACCTCTGCATTGCCGATCTACGCGACTGTCTTCGCCGCTGCGTCCTCGATCGCGGTTCTGGCTTCCTCGCGGACCCGTTTGGCCGTTTCCGAAGCAAGCCTGGAGGTCAGTGCGGCGACCTTGCCGGCTTCGCTGACGTATTGCGATGTCGCATTCTGCAGAAAAGCAGAGAAGATGTCGAAAGCGTCATTGAACTCCGGACAGGTGATGAGATCGTCGGCCAGCTTGATGTCCTGTTCGCAACGATGCTTCAGAAATGCCAGCGTTTCGACGTTATAGCGCATCATCACCTTGAAGGCGTGGACTTGAAGAGACGCGGCAGCAAGGAAGAACGTCTGGCCATTTCCCGCAATCGGCAACAATTGTGTGCCGAATGAGGATGGCTCGGGCTGAGTGTGCATTATCGACTACTCCATCCTGAGGCATGCGAACATAATCTCCACAGCGCAACGTTGACGCCATTCGTCGCCGTGTCCTTGATCAGGATCAACCCTCTGACCTTGCGGACTGTACGAGCGCCCCGGCACCAACCGGTCTCGTTGCGTTTGACCCGCATCAAGGTGCTTGCCTCTATTTGATGGCCAAGTCGCGTCAACCGCAGATGGAATGACGCGATGGCTTTCAAGACGATCATGGTTCAACTGGACGTGGACGCAATCGCAGCGCCACGCATCGCGATGGCGTGGGATCTTGCTCAACGGATCGAGGCCGACCTGATCGGCTTCTGCGCCGCCGAGCCGCATTTTGTCCTCCCAACCAGCACTGATGACCAGGCCGCGACCAAGGCGTTGTGGCGCCAGGTAGAGGAGATAGAAGGTCGCCTCGACTGCCTGAGGGAGGAATTCCTGAGCATCGTCAACGGCAGCAATCGTGCCTCGTGGCGCGGAGAGGTAGGCAATCCCACGCGCCAACTTGCACTCAATGCGCGTGCCGCCGACTTGATCCTCGCTGGCCCGCCGACGGCCGATCTGGTGGTCGACCGTCATCGTGTGCTTGATCCGGCAAGTCTCATCCTTGCGGCGGGCCGTCCGATACTCGTGGCATCGGAACCCCTTGCGCCGATAAGAGCCGAAAGCATCCTGATTGCGTGGAATGACACGCGGGAAGCGCGACGTGCCGTCGTCGACGCTATGCCTTTCCTGATCACCGCCAGGGATGTCGTGATCGCCACCGTGGACAATGGGAATACTGGACCCAGGGAAAATGCAGCGGATGTCGAACTCTTTCTGACGCGCCACGGTGTGAAGGCGCGATCCGAAATCTTGGATGCGTGCCGCTCCGAACCGGCGGAAATCCTCCTCCAGATCGGACAGGATATTGCGGCCGATCTCATCGTTCTCGGTGGCTACGGTCATAGCCGGGTACTGGAGAGGACCTTTGGCGGCGTGACGCGTTCTGTGCTGCGCAGCGGATCATTGCATCGGTTCATATCGAACTGAGGAGGTGACACCTCCAAATCGTGGTTTTGACATAAATCAAGGTCTTCCGCTCCCGCAAACGGTTACGTCTAACCTTGCCAAGTTCGGTGTAGCTGATGCCCGCAGCGCAACCGCGAGCAAATAAGGAAATTCGGACATGAATTACCAGCGGTTCTTCGAGGACGCGATCGACCAGCTCCATGCCGAGCGTCGCTACCGCGTCTTCGCCGATCTAGAGCGCATCGCGGGCAAGTTTCCGCGCGCCATCTGGCGTTCCAACGG
>NZ_RZSJ01000129.1:0-12349 GCF_003998025.1 Mesorhizobium sp. M8A.F.Ca.ET.021.01.1.1 | reverse complement strand
TCGATCATCTTCTCGCGGTATTCCTCGGCACGCGCCTTGAGGTCGGCCGGGATCTCGACGACGTCCCAGGCAGCGCCCAGCGTCTCGTCGCGCCAGACCAGCGCATTCATCTCGACGAGGTCGACGACACCCTTGAATTCGGTCTCGGCGCCGATCGGCAGCTGCATGACGACAGCCTGCGCACCGAGGCGCGAGCCGATCATCTCGACCGAGCGGTAGAAGTCGGCGCCGATCTTGTCCATCTTGTTGCAGAAGATCATGCGCGGCACGCGATACTTGTCGGCCTGGCGCCAGACGGTTTCCGTCTGCGGCTCGACACCGGCATTGGCATCGAGCAGCGCGATGGCGCCGTCGAGCACGCGCAGCGAACGCTCGACCTCGATGGTGAAGTCGACGTGTCCGGGGGTGTCGATGATGTTGAAGCGGTGCATCTTGCCGTCACGGCCCTTCCAGAAGGTCGTGGTCGCGGCGGACGTGATGGTGATGCCGCGTTCCTGCTCCTGCTCCATCCAGTCCATGGTGGCAGCGCCGTCGTGCACTTCGCCGATCTTGTGCGACTTGCCCGTGTAATAGAGGACGCGCTCGGTGGTCGTCGTCTTGCCGGCGTCGATATGCGCCATGATACCGAAATTGCGGTAGTCTTCGATTTTGTATTCGCGGGCCATCGTAGCTGCCTCTCAGTCCTGTTCGCGCTTTACCAGCGATAGTGCGCGAAAGCGCGGTTGGCTTCAGCCATCTTGTGGGTGTCTTCCCGCTTCTTCACGGCGGTGCCGCGGTTGTTGGCCGCGTCCATCAGCTCGCCGGAGAGGCGGTCGACCATGGTGGTCTCGTTGCGGTTGCGGGCCGCGGCGATCAGCCAGCGGATCGCGAATGCCTGGCGACGCTCGGGACGAACGTCGACCGGAACCTGGTAGGTGGCGCCGCCGACGCGGCGCGAACGCACTTCCACATGCGGCGCGACATTGTCGAGCGCCTGGTGGAAGACGGTGACCGGCTCCTGCTTGGTCTTCGACTGGACCTGGTCCAGCGCGCCGTAGACGATGGTCTCGGCAACCGACTTCTTGCCGTCATACATGACGGCGTTCATGAACTTGGTGACGATCAGATCGCCGAACTTGGGATCCGGGTTGATCTCACGCTTTTCTGCACTGTGACGACGCGACATGGCTTTTGTCTCTCAATCTCGTAGCCCGGCGCGTTCAAGCAGCGCCAAGGCCGGAAAATCTTACTTCGGACGCTTGGCGCCGTACTTCGAACGGCGCTGCTTGCGGTTCTTCACGCCCTGCGTGTCGAGCACGCCGCGGATGATGTGGTAGCGCACGCCCGGAAGATCCTTGACGCGGCCGCCGCGGATCATGACCACGGAGTGTTCCTGAAGGTTGTGACCTTCGCCGGGAATGTAACCGATCACTTCAAAACCATTGGTCAGGCGGATCTTGGCCACCTTGCGCAGCGCCGAGTTCGGCTTCTTCGGCGTCGTCGTATAGACGCGCGTGCAGACGCCCCGCTTCTGCGGGTTCTGCTGCATGGCCGGGACCTTGTTGCGCTTCACCGGCGCAATGCGCGGCTTGCGGATCAGCTGGTTGACGGTAGGCATTAAACCCTCTTGTCTCTCAATTCCGTGTCTCGTGCCGGTCAAGGCTCGCTCAAAGCGTCATTTCCATACGCAAATTCGGGCCACAAACCGCGCCTCGCGGTCTTGCCCGAACAAATCGCAGAGGAAGCGGAAGCCGCTTCGTGCACGCCGGAAATGTCTTTTCGCTCGTAAAACGAACCCTGTTTGAGGCAAACTCCAAAGCGTGTCGCTTCGGAAGGGAGAGCCTCACATCGGTTCTGACTGGGCGGCTTCTACTCGTAAGCCCGCGAACCGTCAACCCCGCAGCGGCAAATATTGCATTGAAGCCGGGGCTTGGCAGCCATGCGAAAACCGCATGTAATTTTCTTTCGCCGTTTGGCAAGGGCGAGGAAGAAAGTGACCGAGTTTTGGCTGTTGCGGGGCCTTGCTTCATGCGAAAAGGCCGCATGAACACTGACAATCCCTCGCCGCGAAGGAATCGGCCCGTGAACGACAATGAAGAACGCCCGGTCACCATCATCACCGGCCGGGTGTGGAAGAAGAAAGGCGGCAAGCCGGAAGGCGTGCATGTCATGCTGGTGGCGCCCGATGACGATTCGGCGGTGCGCCGTGCGCTCGAATCGCTGGCTGCCGAAGGCTACGCCGAGGCCGAACTCGACCAGATCGGCGACATGGAGGGCGAGCCCGACGATGAGCCGCATCTTTCGGCCTTCCAGGGCGCGCTTGAAGGCGAAGTGTCGATCGTGACCTTCGACGTGCCGATCTGATCGCAGCGTGGCGCCCCTCGCCTGCCCAGCGTCATGATGCCGATTCGTTCGAATAGCTGGCATGGCCGACGCTTGCCCGTCATGGCCGATCTGCTAAGAGACGCGCAGACGTCCCAACCCGGCGGAGCCTCATGTCCTCATCCATCTCGCCCATAAGAATCGGCATTGTCGGTGTCGGCAAGATCGTCCGCGACCAGCACCTTCCGGCACTGGCCAAGGATCGAGACTACCAGCTGATCGCAGCGGCCAGCCGGCACGGCAAGGTCGACGGCATCGCGAATTTCCCCGATATAGAGACGATGCTTGGCGCGGTTGCCGAACTCGACGCGGTGTCGCTGTGCATGCCGCCGCAGTTCCGCTATGACGCCGCGCGCAAGGCGCTCGAGGCCGGGAAGCACGTCTTCCTGGAAAAACCGCCGGGTGCCACGGTCAGCGAAGTCGAGGACCTGAAGGCGTTCGCGGCGAAACAAGGCGTCTCCTTGTTCGCAAGCTGGCACTCGCGCTACGCGCCGGCTGTCGAAGCGGCACGGACATTCCTGGCTTCGACCAAAATCAAATCGGCGGCGATCGTCTGGAAGGAAGATGTGCGCCGCTGGCATCCGAACCAGGACTGGATCTGGCAGCCTGGCGGCTTCGGCGTCTTCGATCCCGGCATCAACGCGCTGTCGATTGCAACCTATATCCTGCCGGCCATGTACATCACTTCGGCCGTACTCGATTTTCCGGAGAATCGCGACGCACCGATCGCGGCCCAGGTCGCGTTCCACGCGGCGAACGGATCCGATGTGACCATGGATCTCGACTGGTTGCAGACCGGACCGCAGAGCTGGGACATTTTGGCCGACACGGATGCCGGGCAGATGGTGCTCTCGGGTGGCGGCTCGAAGCTCGCCGTCGACGGCCGTGTCGTCCATGAGGAACCGGAAGCGGAATATCCGATGCTCTACCGGCGATTTGCCGAGATTGTGCATGCCGGCGTATCCGATGTGGACCTTGCACCACTGCAGCACGTCGCCGACGCCTTCATGCTCGGCAAGCGCAATGTGGTCGAGGCGTTTTTCGACTGAAGATCGCCAGGTGCGCCCTGACGTCAGTCGACAATCGCGATGGCAAAGCCGTCATAGCCCTTGGCGCCCCCGGTCTGGATGGCTGTGCCGTCCAGCCGTTTTTCGCCGCCGATGAAGGAAAACGCCGCGCGGGCGCCTTCGACATTGGCATCGCGGCCATCCTCATCCAGCACGGCGCCGTCACGGATGACGTTGTCGCAGACGATGACCGTCCCGGAGCGTGACAGCCGCAAGGCCCAGGACAGATAGTTCGGGTTGTTCGGCTTGTCGGCATCAATGAAGATCAGATCGAACGGGCCGGCATTCTCATTGCCGAGTGCGGCAAGCGACTGGAGCGCCGGACCGACGCGCAGTTCCACCCGGTCCGCTACCCCTGCCCGCTCGAAATTCGAGCGTGCGACCTTGGCATGATGCGGATCGAGTTCGAGCGTCACGACTTTGCCGTCGGCGGGCAGTCCCCGCGCCATCCAGATGGTCGAATAGCCGCCCAGCGTGCCGATCTCGAGCGCCTTTTTCGCGCCGCCGATGCGCGCCAGCAGCGAGAGCAGTTTTCCTTGCGCCGCCGAGACATCGATCGCCGGCAGGCCATTGTCGCGGTTGGCCGCCAGAACCGCGTCGAGAACGGGATCCGCCTCGAAGAGCGAGGAGACGATGTAGTCGTCGACAGCCGTCCAGGTCTTCGTGCTCATCTGCTTTCCTCCGATCGTTGAAACGAAAAAGCCGCCGGGTTGCCCCGACGGCTTCTGTTGCCTGAGATTTCTTGCCGTCGCGCTTACTGCGCGGCGGTTGTCATGTCGGCGAGCATCGGCTCGGCCACTTCAACACCGGAGGCCTTGCGGCGCTCGTCGATGATGAGTTCGTCGCGCGAGGTGGCAATGCGCCGGATCTGGCTCATCGTGCCGCCGGTACCGGCCGGGATCAACCGGCCGACGATGACGTTTTCCTTCAAGCCCTGCAGCATGTCGGTCTTGCCGGCAACCGCGGCCTCCGTCAGCACCCTGGTCGTCTCCTGGAAGGAGGCGGCCGAGATGAAGGACGGCGTCTGCAGCGAAGCCTTGGTTATGCCCAAGAGCACCGGCTGGCCTTCAGCCGGCTTCTTGCCGTCCTCGACCAGGCGCTCGTTGACCTCTTCCAGTTCGATCACGTCGACGTGGTCGCCCGGGATGTAGGTCGAGTCGCCCTGCGTGGTGATCTCGACCTTCTGCAGCATCTGGCGAACGATCACCTCGATGTGCTTGTCGTTGATCGACACGCCCTGCAGACGGTAGACTTCCTGGATCTCGTTGACGAGGTAGGACGCAAGCGCCTCCACGCCCTTGATCGCCAGGATGTCGTGCGGCGCCGGATTGCCGTCGAGGATGTAGTCGCCCTTCTCGATGACGTCGCCGTCCTGGAGATGGAACGGCTTGCCCTTCGGGATCAGGTATTCGACCGGCTCGAGCGTCGAGTCATGCGGCTCGATAATGATGCGACGCTTGTTCTTGTAGTCGCGGCCGAAGCGGATCGTGCCGTCGATCTCGGCGATGATGGCGTGATCCTTCGGACGACGTGCCTCGAACAGTTCGGCAACACGCGGCAGACCGCCGGTGATGTCCTTGGTCTTGGCGCTTTCCATCGGGATACGCGCCAGCACGTCGCCGGGGCGAACCTGGGCACCCGGCTCGACCGAGAGAATGGCCTCGACCGAGAGCAGGAAGCGGGCATCGCCGCCCTTCGATAGCTTGCCGACCTTGCCCTTGGTGTCCAGGATGGCAATCGCAGGCTTGAGGTCGTTGCCGCGCGGCGTCGAACGCCAGTCGATGACCTCACGCTTGGTGATGCCGGTCGACTCGTCGGCCGTTTCCTGGACGGAAATACCGTCGACCAGATCCTCATACGACACCTTGCCCTCGATTTCAGTGAGGACAGGACGGGTATAGGGATCCCACTCGGCGATACGCTGGCCACGCTTCACCTTGTCGCCATCGTCCACGAAGATGCGCGAACCATAGGTGACACGGTGCGTTGCACGCTCCTTGCCGGCCTCGTCGAGGATCAGCACCGCCATGTTGCGGCCCATGACCATCTGCTGGCCGTCCGAGTTGCGCACCACGTTGCGGTTGCGGATCTCGACCTTGCCCTCATACGAGGCTTCAAGGAACGAAGAGTCCACCACCTGCGCGGTACCGCCCATGTGGAAGGTACGCATGGTGAGCTGCGTACCCGGCTCGCCGATCGACTGCGCCGCGATGACGCCGACGGCTTCGCCCTGGTTGACCGGGGTGCCACGGGCCAGATCGCGTCCGTAGCAGACCGCGCAGACGCCGATCCTGACTTCGCAGGTCAGGGCCGAGCGGATGCGGACCGACTGCACGCCGGCCTTTTCGATCTGTTCCACGTCCCGCTCGTCCATCAGCGTTCCGGCCTTGACCAGGACTTCGCCCGACACCGGATGGGTGATGTCGTCGAGCGATGTACGGCCCAGCACGCGCTGGCCAACCGAAGCGACGACCTGACCGGCATCGACGATCGGCTGCATGGTGAGGCCCTTGTCGGTGCCGCAATCCACGGAGTTGACGATGCAGTCCTGCGCCACGTCGACCAGACGACGGGTGAGGTAACCCGAGTTCGCCGTCTTCAAGGCGGTGTCGGCCAGACCCTTGCGGGCACCGTGGGTCGAGTTGAAGTACTCGAGCACGGTCAGGCCTTCCTTGAAGTTCGAGATGATCGGCGTCTCGATGATTTCACCCGAGGGCTTGGCCATCAGGCCGCGCATGCCGGCAAGCTGGCGCATCTGGGTGGGCGAGCCGCGCGCACCGGAGTGCGACATCATGTAGATCGAGTTCATGGGCTTCTGACGGCCATTGTCCTCGAACTCGACCGCCTTGATGCGGGCCATCATTTCGTCGGCGACCTTTTCCGAGCACTTGGCCCAGGCGTCGACGACCTTGTTGTACTTCTCGCCCTGCGTGATCAGACCGTCATTGTATTGCTGCTCGTACTCCTTGGCCAAAGCCTCGGTGTCCGACACCAGCTTGATCTTGGTGTCCGGGATCAGCATGTCGTCCTTGCCGAACGAGATGCCGGCACGGCACGCATGAGCAAAGCCGAGCGCCATGATGCGATCGCAGAAAATGACCGTCTCCTTCTGACCGCAATGGCGGTAGACGGTGTCGATCATCTTGGAGATGTTCTTCTTGGTCATCTCCTGGTTGGCGGTCTCGTAGGGCACGTTGACGTTCTTCGGCAGAAGTTCGCCGATGATCATGCGGCCAGGCGTGGTGTCATGGATCTTCGACACGACCTTGCCTTCGGCGTCGACCGTGCGGAAGCGACCCTTGATCTTGGCGTGCAAGGTCACGGCCTTGGTCTCGAGCGCGTGCTGGAGCTCGCCCATATCGGCAAACACCATGCCCTCGCCCGGCTCGTTCTGGTTGACGATCGAGAGGTAGTAGAGACCCAGGACCATGTCCTGGGACGGCACGATGATCGGCGCGCCGGAGGCCGGGTGCAGGATGTTGTTGGTCGACATCATCAGCACGCGGGCTTCCAACTGCGCTTCCAGCGACAGCGGCACGTGAACGGCCATCTGGTCGCCGTCGAAGTCGGCGTTGAAGGCCGTGCAGACCAGCGGGTGAAGCTGGATCGCCTTGCCTTCGATCAGGATCGGCTCGAACGCCTGGATGCCGAGGCGGTGCAGCGTCGGCGCGCGGTTCAACAGGACCGGATGCTCGCGGATGACCTCGTCGAGGATATCCCAGACTTCCGGACGCTCCTTCTCGACAAGCTTCTTCGCCTGCTTGACGGTCGAGGAGTAACCCTTGGCGTCGAGGCGGGCATAGATGAAGGGCTTGAACAGTTCGAGCGCCATCTTCTTCGGCAGGCCGCACTGATGCAGCTTGAGCTCCGGACCGGTGACGATGACCGAACGGCCGGAATAGTCGACGCGCTTGCCGAGCAGGTTCTGACGGAACCGGCCCTGCTTGCCCTTGAGCATGTCGGACAGCGACTTCAGCGGACGCTTGTTGGCACCGGTGATGACGCGGCCTCGACGGCCGTTGTCGAACAGCGCATCGACGGCTTCCTGCAGCATGCGCTTTTCATTGCGCACGATGATGCCGGGGGCGCGCAGTTCGATCAGCCGCTTCAGGCGGTTGTTGCGGTTGATCACGCGGCGATAGAGATCGTTCAGGTCGGACGTGGCGAAGCGGCCGCCGTCCAGGGGAACCAGCGGGCGCAGGTCCGGCGGGATCACCGGAACGACCTTCATGATCATCCATTCCGGACGATTGCCGGACTCCATGAAGTTCTCGACGACCTTGAGACGCTTCAGATACTTCTTCTGCTTCAGCTCGGACGTGGTCGAAGCCAGTTCCGAACGCAGGTCGCCTGCGATCTTCTCCAGATCCATGCCGGCCAGAAGGTCATGAATGGCCTCGGCGCCGATCATGGCGGTGAAGGAATCCTCGCCATATTCGTCGACGGCGATCATGTACTCTTCCTCGCTGAGCAGCTGGTGCTCCTTCAGCGCGGTGAGGCCAGGTTCGGTGACGATGTAGTTCTCGAAGTAGAGGACGCGCTCGATGTCCTTAAGGGTCATGTCGAGCAGCGTGCCGATGCGCGAGGGCAGCGACTTCAGGAACCAGATATGGGCGACCGGTGCCGCCAGCTCGATATGGCCCATGCGCTCGCGGCGGACGCGCGACAGCGTGACTTCGACGCCGCACTTCTCGCAGATGACGCCCTTGTACTTCATGCGCTTGTACTTGCCGCACAGGCACTCATAGTCCTTGATCGGGCCAAAAATGCGCGCGCAGAACAGACCGTCACGCTCCGGCTTGAAGGTGCGGTAGTTGATGGTCTCCGGCTTCTTGATCTCGCCGAACGACCAGGACAGAATCTTCTCAGGGCTGGCGAGCGATATCCGGATGGAATCGAACACCTGCGCCGGCGCCTGCGGATTGAAGAGATTCATGACCTCTTGGTTCATGCCGTTCTCCTTTTCGGGGTCCTCGAAAACCCCTTGCATCTAACGCGGGCCAAACGCCCGCTGAGTGGTCGGCCCACCGGCCGAAGAAATCGAAGCATCCGGTCGCGGGAGCCTCTCTCGCGACCGGATGTCTTGTTTACTCGGCCGCGTCGGGCAGCCGGACAGGGTTGTCGTCGAGCTTGGTGTTCTCCAATTCGACATTGAGGCCGAGAGACCGCATTTCCTTGACGAGCACGTTGAAGCTCTCGGGAATGCCTGCCTCGAACGTGTCGTCGCCACGCACGATCGCCTCGTAGACCTTGGTGCGGCCGGCGACGTCGTCCGACTTCACCGTCAGCATTTCCTGCAGCGTGTAGGCGGCGCCGTAGGCTTCCAGCGCCCAGACCTCCATCTCGCCGAAGCGCTGGCCGCCGAACTGCGCCTTGCCGCCCAGCGGCTGCTGGGTGACGAGCGAGTACGGACCGATCGAACGCGCGTGGATCTTGTCGTCCACCAGGTGGTGAAGCTTGAGCATGTAGATATAGCCCATCGTCACCTTGCGATCGAACGGCTCGCCGGTGCGGCCGTCATAGAGCTGCGACTGACCGCTGGTGTGCAGGCCCGCCTGCTCCAGCATGATGTTGATGTCAGCCTCATGCGCGCCGTCGAACACCGGGGTCGCGATGGAGACGCCGCGGCGCATCTGCTCGCTGAGGCGAACGATGCTCTCGTCGTCATACTCGCGGACCGGTTCGTTGCGGTCGTTGGCGGGCATGAAGCTTTCCAACGTCTTGCGCAGCGGCTTGATGTCGCCGGCAGCCTTATACGTGTCGATCAGCTCGCCGATCTTCCTGCCCATGCCGGCACAAGCCCAGCCCAGATGCGTTTCCAGGATCTGGCCGACATTCATGCGGCTCGGCACACCCAACGGGTTGAGCACGATATCGGCATGCGTGCCGTCCTCGAGGAAAGGCATGTCCTCGACCGGAACGATGCGCGACACGACACCCTTGTTGCCGTGACGGCCGGCCATCTTGTCGCCGGGCTGCATCTTGCGCTTCACCGCCACGAAGACCTTGACCATCTTCATGACGCCCGGAGGCATTTCGTCGCCGCGCTGCACCTTCTCGACCTTGTCCATGAAACGCTGTTCGAGCGCCTTCTTGGAATCGTCGTACTGGCCACGCAGGGCTTCCAGTTCGCTCTGGAGCTTTTCGTTCTCCACCGCAAACTGCCACCACTGCGAACGCGGGTACTCGTCGAGCGTGTCCTTGGACAGCGTCGAGCCCTTCTTGAAGCCTTTCGGTCCAGCAATCGCTTCCTTGCCGACGAGAACGTCGGAAAGACGCGCGTAGACGTTGCGGTCCAGGATCGCCTGTTCGTCGTCACGGTCCTTGGCGAGGCGTTCGATCTCCTCGCGCTCGATCGCCATGGCGCGCTCGTCCTTCTCCACACCGTGGCGATTGAACACGCGCACCTCGACGACGGTGCCGAAGGTGCCCGGAGGCATGCGCATGGAAGTGTCGCGCACGTCGGAAGCCTTTTCGCCGAAGATGGCGCGCAGAAGCTTCTCTTCCGGCGTCATCGGGCTTTCACCCTTCGGCGTGATCTTGCCGACCAGGATGTCGCCCGGCTGAACTTCGGCGCCGATATAGACGATGCCGGCTTCGTCGAGGTTCTTCAGCGCTTCTTCCGAGACGTTGGGAATGTCGCGCGTGATTTCCTCGGGACCGAGCTTGGTATCGCGCGCCATGACCTCGAACTCCTCGATGTGGATCGAGGTGAAGACGTCGTCGGCGACGATGCGCTCGGACAAGAGGATGGAGTCCTCGTAGTTGTAGCCGTTCCAAGGCATGAACGCGACCAGCACGTTGCGGCCGAGCGCCAGATCACCGAGTTCGGTCGACGGACCGTCGGCGATGATGTCGCCCTTGTTGACCCGATCACCCATGCGCACCAGCGGACGCTGATTGATGCAGGTGTTCTGGTTCGAACGCTGGAACTTCATCAGCCGGTAGATGTCGACGCCGGACTTGCCCGGGTCGAGATCCTCGGTGGCGCGGATAACGATACGCGTCGCGTCCACCTGGTCGACGATGCCGCCGCGGCGGGCGCCGATGGCGGCGCCCGAGTCACGGGCGACGATCGGCTCCATGCCGGTGCCGACGAACGGCGCTTCGGCGCGCACCAGCGGCACGGCCTGACGCTGCATGTTCGAGCCCATCAGAGCGCGGTTGGCGTCGTCGTTCTCGAGGAACGGGATGAGCGCCGCGGCAACAGACACCATCTGCTTGGGCGACACGTCCATCAGGTCGACGTTTTCGCGCGGCGCCATCATCACTTCGCCGGCGCTGCGGCAAATGACGAACTCGTCGACGAAGCCGCCGTTCTTGTCGAGCTCGGCATTGGCCTGCGCGACATGGTGCTTGGCCTCTTCCATCGCCGAGAGATAGACGACCTCATTGGTCAGCTTGCCGTCGACGATCTTGCGGTAGGGGCTTTCGATGAAGCCGTACTTGTTGACGCGCGCGAAAGTCGCCAGCGAGTTGATCAGACCGATATTCGGGCCTTCCGGCGTCTCGATCGGGCAGATGCGGCCGTAATGCGTCGGGTGCACGTCGCGCACTTCGAAGCCGGCACGCTCGCGGGTCAGACCGCCCGGTCCAAGCGCCGAGAGACGACGCTTGTGGGTGATCTCCGACAGCGGATTGGTCTGGTCCATGAACTGCGACAGCTGCGAGGAACCGAAGAACTCGCGCACGGCGGCGGCCGCCGGCTTGGCGTTGATCAGGTCCTGCGGCATGACGGTGTCGATCTCGATCGAGGACATGCGTTCCTTGATCGCGCGCTCCATGCGAAGCAGGCCGACGCGGTACTGGTTTTCCATCAGCTCGCCGACCGAACGCACGCGGCGGTTGCCGAGATTGTCGATGTCGTCGATCTCGCCCTTGCCGTCACGCAGTTCGACCAGCGTCCTGACCACGGCCAGGATGTCGTCCTTGCGCAGCACGCGCACGGTGTCCTCGGCCTTGAGCTCCAGGCGCATGTTCATCTTGACGCGGCCAACGGCGGACAGGTCGTAGCGCTCGCTGTCGAAGAACAGCGAGTTGAACATGGCTTCGGCGGTCTCAAGCGTCGGCGGCTCGCCCGGGCGCATGACACGGTAGATGTCGAACAGCGCGTCCTGGCGGCTCTCGTTCTTGTCGACGGCGAGCGTATTGCGGATATAGGCGCCGACATTGACATGGTCGATGTCGAGGACCTGGATCTCCTGCTCGCCGGTGCCGAGCAGCACCTTGAGCGTCTTGTCGTCGATCTCGTCGCCGGCCTCGAGGAAAATCTCACCGGTGGCATAATTGACGATGTCCTCGGCCAGGTAGTTGCCGAGCAGATCCTCGTCGGTCGCCTTGATCGCCTTGAGGCCCTTCTCGCCGAGCTGACGCGCCTGGCGGGCGGTGATCTTCTTGCCCGCCTCGACGACGATCTCGCCGGTGTCGGCATCGACCAGGTCGCCGACGGCCTTGAGGCCGCGGAAACGCTCGACGTTGAACGGAATGCGCCAATGGTCGCCGGCGCGCTTGTAGGTGATCTTGTTGTAGAAGGTCGACAGTATCTCCTCGCCGTCCATGCCGAGCGCCATCAGCAGCGACGTCACGGGGATCTTGCGGCGGCGGTCGATGCGGGCGTGGACGACGTCCTTGGAATCGAACTCGATGTCAAGCCACGAGCCACGATAGGGGATGACACGGGCGGCAAACAGAAGCTTGCCCGACGAGTGCGACTTGCCCTTGTCGTGATCGAAGAAGACGCCCGGCGAGCGATGCATCTGCGAGACGATGACGCGCTCGGTGCCATTGACGATGAAGGTGCCGTTCAAGGTCATGAGCGGCATGTCGCCCATGTAGACGTCCTGCTCCTTGATGTCCTTGATCGACTTGGCACCGGTATCCTCGTCGATATCGAACACGATGAGGCGCAGCGTCACCTTCAG
>NZ_RZSJ01000128.1:0-12382 GCF_003998025.1 Mesorhizobium sp. M8A.F.Ca.ET.021.01.1.1 | reverse complement strand
CATCGGGCGGCACCGTGATCCGCGGCATCGATGTCGATTTGAAACGCGACGGCGACTGGACCGGCTTCTCCGGCGGCGCCACGGTGAAGGGCATTCCAGCCAGGGCAGCCGGACGCGTGAAGGTAGCCGGTGGCACCACCACCATCGAGCTTGCGTCAGGGCAGGCGACCGTCCAGGGCATCAAGGCAGCCATCGCCCAGGCCTCGACCGTCAGCATCGCCAATGGCACGACGACGCTGGACAGGCTGGTGCTCAATCTTGGCGGCGGCACCGCGACGGTAACCGGCAAGGTCGGGCAGGCGCTCGACATCAATGCAGTGCTGGCGCGCGTGCCGATGTCGCTCGCCAACAGTTTCTCCCCCGGGCTCGATGCAGCGGGTTCCATCTCCGGCACGGTAAAGGTGACGGGCGCACCGGCGAGCCCCGCCATTGCCTTCAACATCGACGCGGCCGGGGTGCAGACGTCGCAGACCCGTAGCGCCGGCGTCGGTGCGGTGAGTGTTGCCTCGTCGGCTACCTTTGCCGGCAACAAGCTGACCTTCGACGCCAATGTCAGCGACGGCGCCGGGCTTGGCCTCAAGGGCGGCGGCACGGTGACGACGGTGGGCACTCCGGCGCTGGTGCTCGACTTCAATGGCGCCGTGCCGTTCGGCCTTCTCAGTGAGAAACTTGCCGCGCAGGGCTTGTCGCTGACCGGCAACGCCAACGTGAATGTCCAGGTGCGCGGTCCAGCGACATCTCCGGTGATCGGCGGCAGCGTCAAAACCTCCGGCGCGCGGCTGGTCGACGCACGCTCGGGCCTTGCAGTCAACGATATCGCGGCCGATGTCTCGATAGGCAACGGCGTCGCCACGATCAATCGGTTGACCGGAACCCTGTCGACGCGCGGCAGCCTGTCGGCCAGCGGTACCGTCGGCATCAACCCGGCGCAAGGCTTCCCAGCCGACCTGTCGATCAAGCTCACCGATGGCCGCTACACGGATGGACGCGTGGTGACCGCCAACCTTGGCGGCGACCTGACGATCAAAGGGCCGCTGACTTCGGCGCCGGCGATTGCCGGCACCGTCAACCTGGCCAAGACCGTCATCACGGTTCCGGACAAATTGCCGGGCTCGCTCTCGGCGCTTGACGTCAAGCACAAGAATGCGCCGGGTCCGGTCAAGGCACAGGACAAGGCGCTGCGCCCGGCGACGACCAGCGGCAAGAGCGGCGGCAGCGGCCTTGCGCTCGACGTCACGGTCAATGCGCCGAACCAGATCTTCATCCAGGGCAGGGGTGTCGACGCCGAACTCGGCGGCTCGCTCAGGCTGACCGGCCCGGCCTCGTCGCCGCAAGCCGTCGGCACCTTCACCTTGCAGCGCGGCCGGCTGTCGATCCTTGGCAAGCGGCTGACCTTCACCGAAGGCACGGTCGGGTTCTCCGGCTCGCTGGTGCCTTACCTTAATCTGACGGCGACGACGACCACGACCGGCGCGACCGTCACCATCGTGGTGTCGGGCGAGGCGACCAATCCGAAATTCACCTTCAGTTCGGTGCCGGCGCTGCCGGAGGATGAAGTGCTGGCGCAACTGATCTTCGGGCGGTCGATGTCGAACCTCTCGCCGTTGCAGATCGCGCAGCTGGCAGAAGCGGCCGGGCAACTGGCCGGGGTCGGCGGCTCGACGTCGCTGCTGGAGAATCTGCGCAGCGCCATCGGCGTCGACGATCTCGATGTCACCACCGACGACAAGGGCGGCACGGCGGTCTCGGCCGGCAAATATCTCAACGACCGCACCTATGTGACCATCCAGAAGGGCGACAAGCCAGGTTCCGGCAAGGCGACCATCGACCTCAATGTCGGGCGCGGCGTCAAATTGCGCGGCGAGGCGACGGACGCCGGCGAAGCCAAGGGCGGCATCTTCTACGAGAAGGAATATTGACGGCCTGGCCCCTGCCTTGGCCTGGACTGGCGCTGTCGTAACCGGTGCAAATGTCTCAATTTAATCGCCCGAAGAGATTTTGGCGAAATCTGGGCGCACTAGCAATTTTGCGCCAAGACTGTCGCTATCACGCGAACTGCCCCCCGTTCAAAGTTGCACATTCGCTCACATGTTCCCAATCCATGCCGTCTTTGACATCATGGCCCGGATGCGGAATGTTAATCGGCGGAAAGCCAACAATGGGAGTTAGTCATGACAATTTATAAGAGCAACGGCGACAGCGTTCCGGATCATATCCTGGCCATGGCCGAAGAAGCCAAGGCAGGTAAGGTTGATCGCCGCGAATTCCTGGCCATGGCAAGCGTCTTCGGCGCCTCGACGGCGATGGCTTATGGCCTTCTCGGTCTCGCCGATCCGACGCCGGCAAGGGCAGAAGAGGTAAAAGGCAAGAAAGGCGGCACGCTGAAGGTCGCGCAGTGGATCAAGGATCCCAAGGATCCTCGCAAGGCCGACTGGTCGGAAATTGCCAATGCCGAGCGCCAGGCGCTCGAGCCGCTGGTCAAGTATACGAGCGAATATACGTTCCGCCCTTATCTGCTGGAAAGCTGGGACGTCAACGACGACGCCACCCAGTATACGCTGCATGTGCGCAAGGGTGTGACCTGGTCCAACGGCGACCCCTTCACGGCCTCTGACGTCGTCTTCAACCTGAAGCGCTGGGCCGACAAGAAGGCCGAAGGCAATTCGATGCCCGGCCGTCTCGGCTCGCTGGTCAAGGATGACAAGCTCGACGAAAGCGCCGTGACCATGCCGGACGACCACACGGTCGTGCTCAAGCTCGGCAAGCCTGACATCGCGCTCATCCCCAACATGTGCGACTATCCCGGCCTGATCGTCCACAAGACTTTCGACGAGAAGGGCGGCGACTTCAAGAACTGCCCGATCGGCACCGGTCCATTTGAGCTCGTCTCCTACGACGTCGGCCAGAAAGTCGTCTACAAGCGCCGCGAAGACAACAAGTGGTGGGACGGCGAAGTGTTCCTCGACGGCATCGAATTCATCGACTACGGCACCGATCCGGCGGCCATGGTCAGCGCTTTCGAGGCTGGAGAAGTGCACACCAATTTCGAAACGTCGGCCGACTATGTGTCGATCCTCGACAAGATGGACCTGGTCAAGTCGGAGATCGTCACGGCTTCGACCATCGTCTGCCGCACCAACGTCAACAACAAGCCCTATGGCGACCAGAAGGTGCGCAATGCGTTGCAGCTCGCGGTCGACAACAATGTCGTCCTGCAGCTCGGCTATGGCAATGCCGGCTCGGTCGCCGAAAACCACCATGTCTGCTCGATCCATCCGGAATATTACGAACTGCCTAAGGTTGCCCGTGATCCGGCCAAGGCGAAGGCGCTGATGGCGGAAGCCGGCCAAGCCGACTTCGAACACGAGCTGATCACCGTCGACGAAGACTGGCACAAGAACACCGGCGACGCGATCGCCGCCCAGCTGCGGGAGGCCGGGATCAAGGTGAAGCGCACGGTGCTGCCGGGCTCGACGTTCTGGAACGACTGGACGAAGTATCCGCTGTCAATGACCAACTGGAACATGCGTCCGCTCGGCGTCCAGGTTCTGGCCATCGCCTATCGCACCGGCGAGGCCTGGAACGAGGCTGGCTGGTCGAACCCCGACTGGGATGCCAAGCTCAATGCGGCACTCGCCGTCGCCGACGCTGCCAAGCGCAAGGAAATGATGAAGGACATCGAGGAGATCCTGCAGGCTTCCGGCATCATCATCCAGCCCTACTGGCGCAAGCTCTACAGCCACTCGGTCAAGGCGGTGCAAAACTACAAGATGCATCCGACCTTCGAGCGCGACTACGGCAAGGTCTGGCTCGATCAGGCCTGATCGATCGGGCTGGGGAAAGGGGCATTGCCCCTTTCCCTCCCTCTCTGCGTCGCCATTGCAGGTTCGTCCGCAAAAAATACGGACTCACCCGGGAAGGCCATGCAATAAAAACAGGGTTGATCGCATTCGAGGGCCTGTTTGACGGCCAGTCCGCCGGTGACGGCAGGCGAGGCTTTGAAGCCGGCTCAAAACCCAACCCCATCGGCAGGGGGCCGCCATGCTTTCTTTCGTTCTCAGGCGTCTCGGCACCATGGCATTGACGATGCTGTGCCTGACGATGATCGTCTTCTTCCTGATCAACCTCGAACCCAATCTGAAGAAGCTGGCGATCAGCCAGACGGAAATGCACACTTCGGCCGAACAGCTGGAGGACTGGCTGATCAACCATGGCTACCGGCAGAATTTCTTCGTCCGCTACGGACAGTGGCTGGGCCTGCTGCCCAAGCAGCCGGTGACCGACCCGGCGACCGGCAAGCCGACGCAGCGTTTCACTTTCTGCAACGATCCGGCCGTACCAACTTTCTCCGGCGTCCTCGAAGGGGATTTCGGTTGCTCGACCAAGTTCAAGACGACCGTCGCCTCCAAGCTGTTCCCGGCACTTGGCGCGACCGGGATCCTGATGTTCTGTGTGTTGGCGGTGATGGTGCCGGTATCGCTCTTGATCGGCATCCTGGCCGGCATGCGCGAGGGGTCGCGAACCGACCGCGTGCTTTCGGTGGCCTCGATCGCCTCGACGGCGACGCCGGAATATGTGTCGGGGGTCATCTTCACCGTCATCTTCGCCTCATGGCTCGGCTGGTTGAACGGCTCGGCCGCGTCGGCCAGCCAGGGCATCACCTTCTACAATTTCACCCTGCCGGTGATGACGCTGGCGATCTACGGCATCGGCTACATCGCCCGCATGACTCGTGCCTCAATGGTCGAGGTGATGACGCAGCAATATATCCGCACCGCCCGGTTGAAGGGTATTTCCTTCGGCGGCGTGGTGGTGAAACATGCGCTGCGCAACGCGCTGATCGCACCATTCACCGTCATCATGCTGCAATTTCCCTGGCTGCTCACCGGCGTCGTCATCGTCGAGGTGATGTTCCGCTACCAGGGCTTCGGCTATACGCTGGTCGAGGCCGCCGGCAACAACGACATCGATCTTCTGCTGGGCTGTTCGCTGGTCTCGGTGTTCATCGTCTTGATCACGCAGCTCATTTCCGACGTCGGCTACGCATTCCTCAATCCGCGCATCCGGGTTCAGTAGGGAGAAGGCGCATGCAAGCTCAATATATCGGCGCCTCCACCATCATCCTCGAAGTGCTGTGGCGCTTCTGGCCGGTCTGGGTCGCGCTTTTCATCGTCATGGGAGCGAGCTTCCTCTACAGGAAGAAGCTGGCGCTCTATGGCCAGCTGTTCGACAGCGGCGTCGGCATCGTCGGCGTCGGCATCTGCCTGTTCTGGCTGTTCACGGCGATCTTCGCCTCGACCATCTCGCCCTTCGATCCGCTTGGCCAGATCCCGATCATGAAGGACACGCTGCCCGGCGCCATCGAACCGCAATCGGGGCTTGTCTATCTCTTCGGCGGCGACAAGCTGGCACGCGACGTGTTTTCGCGTATGGTCTATGGCAGCCAGATCGTGCTGATCATTGCGCCGGCGGCGACCGGCTTCGCGCTGATGGTCGGTATCACGCTTGGCCTGCCTGCCGGCTATTACGGCGGCAAGATCGACACGGTATTGTCGTTCCTGGCCAACCTCGTGCTGGCCTTCCCGGTGATCCTGCTGTTCTACCTGCTGGTGACGCCGGGCATCATGGACACGCCGATCCCCTATGCCATGGCCGGCGTGTTCTTCCTGTTTCCGATCATCTTCTTCAGCGTGTTGTTCTGGACACGCTACAAGAACCGGCCGGACCGGCTGTACATCCTGCTCGGCATCACCCTCATCGTCGGCGGCTGGATCTATCTTGGCCTCGTGTTCGACAAGGACCCGCTGCACATCGTCCACATCGATCCCAACCAGCTCAACATCTTCGTGGCGGTGGTGTTTGCCTCCAGCCCGGGCGTGTTCCGCATCGTGCGCGGCCTGGTGATGGATATCAAGACGCGCGACTATGTGGCCGCGGCGCAGACGCGCGGTGAATCGCCCTGGTACATCATGCTGTGGGAGATCCTGCCCAATGCACGCGGACCGCTGATCGTCGATGCCTGCCTGCGCATCGGCTACACCACCATCCTGCTCGGCACGCTGGGCTATTTCGGCCTCGGCCTGGCACCGGAAAGCCCCGACTGGGGCACGGCGATCAAGGATGCCAGCCGGCTGCTGCGCTCCTTCATCCATCCGGCGCTGCCGCCGACGATCGCGCTGATGTCGTTCGTGCTGGGGCTCAACCTGTTGGCCGACTCGCTGCGTGAACAATCGATGAAAGACTGATTGACGGGCCTTGACCCGCGTCTGGTACAATTTGGATTGGAGCGACCCATGAACGAGGCAGTTCGAAATCCCGCCAAGCCGACCAGTGGGCCGATCATCGAGATCGAGAACCTGTCGATCTCCTTTTTCACCCGCAAGGGCGAGATACCGGCGGTGATGGATTTTTCCTGCACGGTCATGCCCGGCGAGGCGATGGGCATCGTCGGTGAATCCGGCTGCGGCAAGTCGACCGTGTCGCTCGGCATCATGCGCGACCTGTCCAACATCGGGAAGATCGTCGGCGGCAGGATCAAGTTCCAGGGCAAGGACATGGGCGAGCTCTCCGACGAGGAGCTGCGCGCCATCCGCGGCAACAAGATCGCCATGATCTACCAGGAGCCGATGGCCAGCCTCAATCCGGCGATGAAGGTCGGCCAGCAGTTGATGGAAGTGCCGCTGATCCACGACAAGGTGTCGAAGGAAGAGGCCTACAAACGCTCCCTCGAAATGGTGCGCGCGGTCAAGCTGCCCGATCCCGAGCGCATGATGCGCTCCTATCCGCACCAGCTCTCCGGCGGCCAGCAGCAGCGCATCGTCATTGCGATGGCGCTGCTGTCGAAGCCGGCGCTGCTTCTGCTCGACGAGCCGACCACCGCGCTCGACGTGACGGTTGAAGCGGGCATTGTCGATCTGGTCAAGGGTCTCGGCGAGAAGTTTGGCACCTCGATGATCTTCGTGTCGCACAATCTCGGCCTCATCCTGGAAACCTGCGACCGCATCACGGTGATGTATTCGGGCGAGGCGGTCGAGACCGGCAAGATCAAGGACGTGTTCGACCGGATGCGCCATCCCTATACGCAAGGGCTGTTCCGCTCGATCCCGCTGCCGGGCGCCGACAAAAATTCACGGCCGTTGATCTCCATCCCCGGCCAGTTGCCGCTGCCGCATGAGCGGCCGAAGGGCTGCAATTTCGGTCCGCGCTGTCACCATTTCGTCGAGGGCGTCTGCAACGCCGCCGAAATCCCGATGGTCGAAGTCGCCGGACACGAGGGCCATTTCTCGCGCTGCGTACGCTTCAACGAGATCGACTGGGAAGCGCTGCCGCCCGGCGCCAAGAAGGTCAACGAAAAGGTCGTGCCCGGCGCGCCGGTGCTCAAGATCGAGGATCTCAGGAAATACTACAAGGTCGGCGGCAGCGAGGTGTTCGGCTCGAGCGAGGGCCGCGTCGTCAAGGCCAACGAGACGATATCGTTCATGGCGCGCGAATCCGAGACGGTCGCCATCGTCGGCGAATCCGGCTGCGGAAAATCGACGCTGGCCAAGGTGCTGCTCGGACTTGAGACGGCAAGTGCCGGCACCGTGACGCTGGGCAACAAGCAAATCCAGTCGACCGGCATCGAGAGCCGCAGCGTCGACACCGTGTCGTCGATCCAGATGGTGTTCCAGAATCCGTTCGATACGCTCAACCCCAGCCATTCGGTCGGGTCGCAGATCATCCGCACGCTGGAAAAATTCAATGTCGGAAAGACGGTCGCCGACCGGCGCAAGCGCATGCTGGAGCTGCTCGACCTGGTGAAGTTGCCGCGCGCCTTCGAGACCCGCAAGCCGCGCCAGCTTTCCGGCGGCCAGAAGCAGCGCATCGGCGTGGCGCGCGCCTTTGCCGGCGACGCCAAGGTTGTCGTGGCCGACGAGCCGGTTTCGGCCCTCGACGTTTCGGTGCAGGCGGCGGTGACCGAATTGCTGATGGACATCCAGCGCAAGAACAAGACGACGATGCTGTTCATCAGCCACGATCTGTCCGTCGTGCGCTACATCGCCGACCGCGTCGTCGTGATGTATCTCGGCTATATCGTCGAGCAGGGCACGACAGACCAGATCTTCGCGCCGCCCTATCATCCCTATACCGAGGCGCTGCTGTCGGCGATCCCGATTGCCGACACCAGCGTGGTGAAGAAGCACATCGTGCTGGAAGGCGACATCCCCTCGGCGATGAACCCGCCCACCGGCTGTCCGTTCCAGACCCGCTGCGGCTACAAGAAGCTGGTGCCCGACAATCTCTGCGAAACCAAGGTGCCGCCGGTGAAGAATCTCGGCGACGGCCATATGAGCCTGTGCTGGCTTTCCGACGACGTGCTCAAGACCATGGAGCCGGTCATCAAGTTCGACAAGGAACATGCCGCGCATGAGGGCGTGCCGGACGATGCGCACGGCACCGGACCGGGCTTGGCGGGGACAGCGCCCAACCGGCCGCGTGGCAAAAAGGGCAGCGCGGAAGCCGACCAGATCGGGGACGCCGCGGAGCAGGGCGAGGCGGGCATGCGAGCCCGTCGCCACGAAGTGCGCGACGAGGTTTCGGAGACCGGTGTTTCGAAGCCGAAAGACACGACGCGGCGGCACTAACCTGAAGCAGGTATCAGGAGCCGCATTGCCGTAGCTGCGCGTCATAGTCGCGGGCCATCTTGTCGGTGGCCCGGGCGTAACCCTGCACGCCGGCGTCGCCACGGTTGCCGCGGCCATAGGCGCTCCAGCCGAGATAGTAGGCGAGGTAGAGGTTGTAGGTGTCGTTGCGCGCGACGCCGTAGCTGTCGGCTGTCTTGGAATGATACCAGCCGACGAAATCGACGGCATCGGCGAATTTCGTCCGCCGTGCCGCCCAGTTGCCGGTTTCGCGCTGATATTGCGACCAGGTTCCGTCCAGTGCCTGCGAGAAGCCGGTAGCCGAGGAGACGTGCTTCCAGGGGATGAAGCCAAGCAGCTTGGTGCGCGGCGGCCGGGCGTTGCTCTTGAAGCCGGATTCCTTGCGTACGGTGGCCATCAGCACCGGCACCGGCACGCCGTATTTCCGCGACGAGCGCTCGGCGGCCGACTGCCAATTGTCGAACCAGCCGTCATTCTGGTCGAAGACGGCGCAGACATTGTTGATGTGGCTGGGCGCGGTGGCGCAAGCCGAAAGCGCCAACAGCGCGCAAACCGCAACAATTTTACTAAAACTCGACCTACGCATGGGAGGAGCAATAGGCCGAAATCATAAAGGGAATCTTGCTGCGGCCGTTAACGCTTCGTCGGCACGAGCAGATGAGAAAACATCATATCAATATTCCGACGCACACGGTCGCCTCTTATAAACTGGTGTCGAGAAAATGCCGCCTTGGCTAAAATCACGCCGGCAAACGGCGTATTTCTGACAGACCGGCCGCACTGCCGAAGCTTTGATGCCGGCATGACCGAACCAAGACGCAAGCGCGGCGCCGAGCGCACCAGCAACAGGGGGCCAGCGCCCATCGCGCAGCTGCCGCCCAGACGGGTGACGAATCCCTATCCGCCGATGGCGCTGTTGTCGTCCGACCAGATCGAGGCGATCCATCAGGCGTCGATGCACATATTGGAGAATTTCGGCATCGAGGTGATGAGCCGGAGGGCGCTGTCGCTGTTCGAGAAGGCCGGAGCCACGGTCGACCATGCGACGGCGAATGTGCGCGTCGATCGCGGCATGGTGGAAGAGGCGCTGAAGACGACGCGGACCACTTACACGCTGACACCGCGCAATCCGGCCAAGTCGATCCACCTCGGCGGCAATACCATTAATTTCACCTTGGTCGCCGGGCCGCCGAACGTGCACGACATGGAGCGCGGCCGTCGTGCCGGCAACCTGCGTGACTATGCCGATCTCACCCGGCTGGCGCAGCATTTCAACTGTATCCACATGCTCGGCAATCAGGTCTGCGCGCCGGTCGAGCTGCCGGCCAACTCACGCCATCTCGACACCTACTTCACCAATCTGACGCTGACCGACAAGAGTTTTCATGTCTCGGCGATCGGCCGGGGCAGGGCGCTGGATGGCATCGAGATGATGGCGATTTCGCGCGGGCTGACGCTGGATCAGATGCGCGACGATCCCGGTATCGCCACCATCATCTCGGTCAACTCGCCGCGCCGTTTCGACGAGATGATGGCCGAGGGGCTGGTGACGATGGCCGAATACGGCCAGTCGGTGGCGGTGACGCCGTTCACGCTGATGGGGGCGATGAGCCCGGTGACGCTGGCCGGCGCCCTGGCGCAGCAGAATGCCGAGGCGCTGTTCGGCGTGGTACTGACACAGCTCGTACGTCCGGGCGCGCCCGTCATGTACGGCGCCTTCACCTCCAATGTCGACATGAAGTCGGGCGCGCCGGCCTTCGGCACGCCTGAAAACACCAAGGCCAACATCGCCTCGGGGCAATTGGCGCGGCGTTACGGCCTGCCATACCGGACGACGCCCGGCTCGGCTTCCAACGCCGCCGATGCGCAAGGCGCCTATGAGACGCTGATGGCGCTCTGGGGCGCGGTGCTCGGCCACGGCAATCTCGTCTACCACGCCGCCGGTTGGCAGGAGGGCGGGCTGACGGCATCGTTCGAGAAATTCATCATCGACGTCGAGATGATCCAGCACATGATGGAGTTTTTGCGTCCGATCGTGGTCGACGAGGCCGAGCTTGCCGTCGAGGCACTGGGTGCGGTGCCGACAGGCGGCCATTTCTTCGGCGAGCCGCACACGCTGGAGCGCTATGCGACCGCCTTCTACCAGCCGATGCTGTCCAACTGGCAGAATTTCGAGGCCTGGCAGGAGGCCGGCGGCCTCGACGCGACGGCGCGCGCGACGCGGCTGTGGAAGAAGGCGCTTGAAGACTATGTCGAGCCGGCGATGGACATCGCCGTGCGCGAAGAGCTCGAGGCCTATGTGGCCAGACGCAAGGAAGCGATCGGGCAGGGCGAGCCGTGATTTCAGCGTCCGCTCTTCCCGTCTCGATTCATCTCACCCATCCAACTCATTGATATCAGAGAAAAATCCATGAAATCGCATGCAAAGGTCGTGGTCATTGGCGGCGGCGTCGTCGGATGTTCCGTGCTGTTCCATCTCGCCCGTCATGGCTGGACGGACATCGTGCTGCTGGAGCGCGACGAGCTGACGTCCGGCTCGACCTGGCACGCGGCCGGCGGCATGCACACGATCAATGGCGATCCCAATGTCGCCAAGCTGCAGAAATACACCATCAACCTCTACAAGGAGATCGAGGAGCTGTCCGGCCAGGCGACCGGCGTCCACCTGACCGGCGGCGTGCTTCTGGCTGCCACCGAGGCGCGGCTCGACTGGCTGCGCGGGGTCGTCGCCAAGGGCCGTTATCTCGGCATCGAGCTGGAGGAAATCTCGCCGAAAGAGGCGGCCGAACTGATGCCGCTGCTCGACCCCAGCCAGTTCGTCGGCGCCGTCCGCAACAAGGAGGACGGCCATCTCGATCCCTCGGGCGTCACGCACGCCTATGCCAAGGCGGCGCGGAAGCTGGGCGCCGAGATCGAACGGTTCACCAAGGTGGAAGACATTGTGCGCCGTGCAGACGGGATGTGGCGCGTCATTACCAACAAGGGCGAGGTGGTGGCCGAGCATGTCGTCAATGCCGGCGGCCTGTGGGCGCGCGAGGTCGGCCGCATGGTCGGGCTCGAACTGCCGGTTCTGGCGATGGAACACATGTACCTGATCACCGAGGACATGCCGGAGGTCGCCGCCTGGAACGAGAAAACCGGCACCGAGATCATCCATGCGGTCGATTTCGACGGCGAGCTCTATCTGCGCCAGGAGCGCGGCGGCATGCTGATGGGCACCTACGAGAAGGCCAACAAGCCTTGGTCCGAATTTTCCACGCCGTGGAATTTCGGCCATGAATTGCTGGCGCCCGACATCGACCGTATCGCGCCGTCGCTCGAGGTCGGTTTCCGGCATTTCCCGGCTTTCCAGAACACCGGCATCAAGCAGATCATCAACGGGCCCTTCACCTTCGCGCCCGACGGCAACCCGCTGGTCGGGCCGGTGCGCGGCCTGCCGGGCTTCTGGGTCGCCTGCGGCGTGATGGCCGGCTTCAGCCAGGGCGGCGGCGTCGGCTTGGCGCTGTCCAACTGGATGATCGAGGGCGATCCCGGCGCCGACATATGGGCGATGGACGTGGCCCGCTACGGCGACTGGGCGACCATGGCCTACACCAACGCCAAGGTGCGCGAAAACTATTCCAGGCGCTTTTCGATCCGCTTCCCCAACGAGGAACTGGCTGCCGGGCGGCCGCTGAAGACGACGCCGGTCTACGACCTGTTGTCGGCCAAGGGCGCGCAGTGGGGCGTCGCCTATGGGC
>NZ_RZSJ01000127.1:0-12415 GCF_003998025.1 Mesorhizobium sp. M8A.F.Ca.ET.021.01.1.1 | reverse complement strand
GGATATCGCACGCTGGTGGTCGGCGCCCTCATCTCGCTGGTCATCGCAGCGGCAACGACGCTGGCGCTGCCGCTGGCGGTGCGGCGCATGATCGACCATGGTTTCTCGTCGTCCAGCACCAGTTTCATCGCCGAATACTTCGCCGCCCTGGTGGCGATGGCCGCCGTGCTGGCGGCGGCATCGGCCGGCCGCTACTATTTCGTCATCACGCTCGGAGAGCGCGTCGTCGCCGACATCAGACGCGATGTCTTTGCCCATGTGACGACGCTGTCGCCTGCCTTCTTCGACACCGCCCAGTCCGGCGAGATCGTGTCGCGGCTTGCCGCCGATACCACACAAGTCAAATCGGCGGTCGGCGCCACGGCCTCGGTCGCGCTGCGCAACGTCATCCTTGGCCTCGGCGCATTGGCGATGATGGTTGTCACCAGCCCGAAACTGTCCGGCTTGGTCATTGCCGCGATACCGGTCATCGTGCTGCCGCTGGTCGCCTTTGGCCGCTCGGTGCGTCGCAAGTCGAGGCAGGCGCAGGACACGCTTGCCGACGCTACAGCCTATGCCAGCGAACAGATCGGCGCGGTGCGCACGCTGCAGGCGTTCACCAATGAGACACTGGTCACTGGACGGTTTTCGGGTGCGGTGGAAGCGGCCTTCGAGGCGGCGCGGGCCTCTATCTTCGCACGTTCCTTCCTCACCTTCTTCGCTATCTTTACCATTTTCTCCTCGGTCGTTGCGGTGCTGTGGTTCGGCTCGCGCGACGTGCTTGACGGCAATCTGTCGCCCGGCACACTCGGGCAGTTCCTGCTTTATTCGGTGTTCGCCGCCGGCGCGCTCGGCGCGCTGTCGGAAGTCTGGGGCGAACTCGCGCAAGCAGCCGGCGCCGCCGAACGGCTGACCGAGATATTGGCCGAGACACCAGCGATCCAGGCGCCTGCCGATCCGAAGCCGTTGCCTGCGGCCGCCAAAGGCGCGATCATCTTCGATGATGTCTCGTTCTCCTATCCGGCAAGACCCGACCGCGCCGCCGTCCATGGCTTGAGTTTTTCGGTCAAACCCGGCGAGACGGTGGCCATCGTCGGTCCTTCAGGGGCCGGCAAGAGCACCGTCTTTTCGCTGATCCTGCGCTTCTACGATCCCGAAACCGGCAAGATCCTGATCGACGGCGTCGACGTGCGCGAAGCTGATCCGGTTTCGGTGCGCGAGCGCATCGCCATCGTGCCGCAGGATGTCACCATTTTCGCGGCGAGCGCGCGCGACAATATCGGCTTTGGCCGTCCAGGTGCCAGCGAGGCCGAGATCGAGACCGCGGCTAAGGATGCGCTTGCCGACGAATTCATTCTCAAGCTCGAACATGGCTATGACAGCCCGGTCGGCGAACGTGGCGTGACGCTGTCGGGCGGCCAGCGCCAACGGGTCGCCATCGCCCGCGCCATCCTGCGCGATGCGCCGATCCTGCTGCTCGACGAGGCGACCTCCGCCCTCGACGCCGAAAGCGAGACGCTGGTGCAGACGGCGCTCGAGCGGCTGATGCAGGGGCGCACCACCATCGTCATCGCCCACCGGCTGGCGACGGTGCTGAAGGCCGACAGGATCCTGGTCATGGATGGCGGCCGCATCGTCGAGGAAGGCACGCATCAGAGCCTGGTCGCCAAGGGCGGCATCTATGCGCGGCTGGCCAAGCTGCAATTCGAGACCGGCGCCAGCGCCTTCAGGGGCGCGGCTGAATAGCGGGCGCGTTTCGGCCGGCGACTACAGCGTCGCCTCACGCAGTTCCGTATCGTTTGCGCAAATGCTCCGTGAAATACATGGCGTTGAGTTTTTCGCCGGTGGCGCGTTCGAGCAGGTCCGGCGTCGACCATCGCGACCCCTGCGACCAGATTTTCTCGCGACGCCAGCCGTTGATGGCCGCGAAATTCCCTTTCGCCAGGTCGTCGTCGGCTGAAGGATGTTCGCGCACCAGCGCGGCCCATTGCTGCGCCGCCATCATCGCGCCCAACGTGTAGGAGGGGAAATAGCCGAAGGCGGCACCCGGCCAGTGCACGTCCTGCATCGGCCCATCGGCCGGATTGTCGATGGTGGAGAGGCCGAGATAGTCGCGCATCTTGGCATCCCAGGCTTCGGGCAGATCAGCCACCTCCAGGCGGCCGGAGACAAGCTCCTGCTCCAGTTCGTAACGCAGGATGACATGCAGCGGATAGGTCACTTCGTCTGCGTCGACACGGATCAGGCCACGCTCGACACGATGCACATGTGGCAGGATATCGTCGAGCGACCAGGCTTCGCCGAGATGCTTTTCCACCACCGGCAGCGCCCAGCGCCAGAAGGCGGGATTGCGGCCGATCTGCTTTTCGACGAACAGGCTCTGGCTTTCATGCACGGCCATGCCGCGGGCCTTGCCGAGCGGCCAGTGCGACCATGCCTTGGGCAGGTTCTGTTCATAGAGCGCATGCCCGGTCTCGTGCAGCACGCCCATCAGCGCCGACAGGAAATCCGATGTCTTGTAGCGGGTGGTGATGCGCACGTCGCTGGGCACGCCGCCGCAGAACGGATGGTGCGACACCGACAGCGAGCCGTGGGTCAGGTCGAAGCCGACCGCGGCCATCATGGCAAGGCCGAGTTCGCGCTGCCGGTCGATCGCATAGGTGCCCGAAAGCGGCTTCAGCGGATGCTTGCGCAGCCGCGCTTCCTGGATCGCCAGCGCCTCAGGCACGAAGCCTTTGAGGAAGGCCTTCAGGTCGGCGAAGACAGGAGTGATGTCAGCCGTGCGGTTGCCAGGGTCGAATTGCTCCATCAGCGCGTCATAGGGGGCAAGGCCTAGCACGTCGGAGCGCAGGGCCGCCTCTTCGCGCACCAGCGCCACCACGCCCTCGAGCGCCGGCTGGAAGCCAGCCCAGTCGTTCTTGGCGCGCAGGTCGCGCCATAGCTGCTCGCAACGCATGCGCGCCGTCGTCTGGCGTTCGACGAACTCGACCGGCAGGCAGGTCAGGTTGGTGTACTGCCGCCGCAGCTCGGCGAGAGCCGCCCGCTGCTCATCGTCCAATGCCTCGCCTTCAGCGGCGGCGATCCAGTCCGATATTTCCGGTGCGGTCGCCCTGGTGTGATACATGCCGGCAAGGGCCGCCATCGCCTCGGCGCGCTTCTCGCCGCCACCGACGGCCATGTGGGTCGCTTCATCGGCGCCGAGGATGGCCAGCGCATGTTCAAGCGCTTCGAGCTTGTGGCCGAGGTCGTCGAGTTTGTGAAAGGACATGGCGGCTTCCGTGATTGAGGACGGCGCGAAAAGACACCAACGCAAAAGCATTGGCAACCCTCGGATACCATCCGGCGGATGCAGCTTGCGCAGGCGAGGTCGAGCATGAAATGCTGCCGGCGACGCATGAAGGGGAGCGGAATGATCGGCAACATCCTGGTCGGGCTGGTGGCATTGATCCATGCCTACATCGTCTATCTCGAGATGGTGCTTTGGGACACGCCGCGCGGGCACAAGACATTCCGCCTGACGCCGGAATTCGCCAGCGCCTCCAAAGTGCTCGCCGCCAATCAGGGCCTCTACAACGGCTTCCTCGCCGCCGGCCTGATCTGGGGGCTTTACCTCGGCTCCGCCGGTTTCCAGGTCAAGGTCTTCTTCCTGGCTTGCGTGGCCGTTGCCGGTCTCTATGGCGCGGCGACGGTCGGCCGCAAGATCCTGTTCATCCAGACCGTTCCGGCGGTGGTCGCCCTGATCGCGGTCTGGCTCGGTTGGTAGATGGGCTGGCGAGGAAAAAGGACGCCCGCGGGATTGGGGTCCCGAAGACGCCAGTTGGTCCCTTCCTCTGGGACGCTTCCAGGCAGATGGCCTCAGCCGTTCGGATAGTTTCCGCCGTCGGAGCCGTCGCCCATCAGGAAACCGGTGCCGGTATCGACCCTCAGTCGCTGGTCGACATTGTCGAGCCGGCGCAGCAGGTCATGGTATTGCGCGGCCGGTATCCTGCCGTGATCCGACGCGGCTATCTTCTCGGCGGCCTGACCGATGCGGGCCGTTCGCATTTCCAGGCGCTCCGCGACGGCCGGGGTGATGTTTTTGGCCTGCCTTGCGTCGGCGATGCCCTGGTGGACACCTTGAACCTGCTGAACGAGCGCCTCGACACGCGGGCCCGTCATGTCGGTCGGGTCGGTCGCGTCGAGAGCGCCCTTGTGATGGCCAGCGGCATAGGCGCCGGCAAGCGGGGCGGCGATCAGAATTGCGGCAAGGATTGCAGTCTTGAGAGATGCTGAAGAGCGCATGACGGCGCCTCCTTTTGCTGGGAAGGGAGCGGTCTTGCCGCTCCGCGTTCCGAACGTGGGCCGTCCGGTTCCGTCGCGTCGCGATGGGAGAGGCATCGCCGGCGGTTCCCGGCCCTGTGCGGCAAGCTAGGAGTGCTTTGGCGCGAAGTGTAATTAAAAAAAGATAATCTTTTCAGGCCTTGCCGGCCGATCACTGCGCCCTAGAGTTGAGCTGGCGAACAATTTCGCGTGAGTTCGCGTGATGATGGATCAACGTTCGGTGAGCTTCAGTTCAATGCGGCGGTTCTTGTTGCGCGCTTCGTCGGTGTCCGCGGGATCGAGCGGCTGGAACTCGCCGAAGCCGGCGGCGACCAGCCGGTTGGCTGGCACGCCGTTCTCGATCAGGAACTTGACCACCGAGGTCGAGCGTGCCGTCGACAGTTCCCAATTGTCGCGGTAACGGCCATTGCCGGACAGCGGCTTGTTGTCGGTGTGGCCGTCGACGCGCAGCACCCAGTTGATCTCCGGCGGGATCTCCTTCTGCAATTCGATGATGGCGTCGGCGAGTTTCTTCATCTCGACCTTGCCGGCATCGTTGATCACTTCGGAGCCGGTCGGGAACAGCACTTCCGACTGGAACACGAAGCGGTCGCCGACGATGCGGATGTTCTCGCGATCGGCGAGGATTTCGCGCAGGCGCCCGAAGAAATCGGAGCGGTAGCGGTTCAATTCCTGCACGCGCTGCGCCAGCGCCACGTTCAGGCGACGGCCGAGATCGGCGATCTTGGTGTTGGAATCGCGGTCGCGCGTTTCGGAGACGTTGAGGGCATCCTCGAGCGCGCCGATCTGCTTGCGCAAGGCCGCGATCTGCTGGTTGAGGATCTCGACCTGGCTCAGCGCCTGCTGGCTGATCTGGCGCTGGCTGTCCAGTTCGCCGCCCAGCTCGGCGGCACGCTGGTTGGCGGCGTCGCCGGCGCCGGCACCTTGTGCCAGCAACTGTTCGAGCCGGCTCTTTTCCGCCTGAGCCGCCGACAGCGACGCCTGCAGATTGGCGAGCGAATCCTCCTTGTCCTGCGCCGTCGAGCGCTCCAGCGCCAGAAGCTGGGTCAGTTCGTTGATCTGCGAATTGAGGCGCGACAGCGCCGTGTCCTTGCCGGAGATTTCGCGGCCGAGCAGGAACTGCGCCAGCACGAAGACGGTGAGCAGGAACATGATGGCGAGCAACAGGGTCGACAGCGCGTCGACGAAGCCAGGCCAATAATCGATGCGGCGATCGGTACGCCGGCCCCTGGCAAGCGCCATGCTAGTGCACCCCGGGCTTCTTCAGCGCGTCGGCGATCTTTTCCAGCGTGTTGCGCATCGCCTTCTGCTCGTCGGACTGGGCCTCGACCCAATCGCGCATGATCTGCTGCTCGGAACGCATGTTCTTGACCAGGCCGGAAATGCCGTCGGCGAGATTGGCCATGGCGGTGGCGACGCGCGGGTTGGAGCCGCCGCCATTCTCCTGCATGCTGCGCAGCCGCTCCGACAACAGGCGGATTTCGTCGGAGGGTTCGGTCCTGGCCGCGTCGGAGACGACGATGTCGGACGACAGGTCGGTGACCGAGGACAGCCAGTTTTCGAGTTCGGTGTAGAAGCGCGTCTGGGCGCGGCCGGCCTGCAGGTCGAGGAAGCCGAGCACGAGCGAGCCGGAGAGGCCGAACAGCGAGGACGAGAAGGCGGTGCCCATGCCGGCCAGCGGCGCCGACAGGCCCTGCTTCAGCGAATCGAGCACCGCCGCGGCATCGCCGGTGCCGGGATCGAGAGACTCGATGGTCTCGCGGATCGAGCCGATCGTATTCAACAGGCCCCAGAAAGTGCCGAGCAGGCCGAGAAACACCAGCAGGCCGACCAGGTAGCGCGAGGTGTCGCGGCTTTCGTCAAGGCGCGTGGCGATGGAATCCAGCATTGTGCGCATCGATGAGGTCGAAAAGGCCATCGACGACGAGCGGCCGATCATCGCCTTCATCGGCGCCAGCAGCACCGGTTCCGTCGTCTCCGAGCCGGCGCGGAAGGAGTTGACCCAGCGCACCTCGCGAAACAGCCGGCCGACCTGCGTGAAGGCCAGCAGGATACCGACGACGAGCACGCCGACGATGAGGCCATTGAGGCCGGGATTGGTGACGAAAGCGGTGGTGACCTGGCGGGTCAAGATGGCGGCGATGAAGGCGACGATGGCCAGGAAGATGACCATGGTGAGCAGGAAGACCTGCGGACTCGACAATTTGTGTGGATCGTAGACCAGTACGTCGGAGCGCCTGCCCATGCCGAAGGATCTGAGAAAAGCCATCCGTGCCCCGTTTCCGATGCCGCTGCCGCCGATCACGTAGGTGGCGACTCTAAACGGAATTGTGACCAAATTGAATGGTGCTTGGCAATATTGCCACAGGTAGCCTTAGGAGCCGGCGCCTCAAAGGCGGTTGATGACCAGGCAGTCGACCATGGCCGCCAGGTGCAGACCGGCGCCGGTGACGACGAAGCCGTGCCACAGGGCGTTGTGGAAGCGCAGCGCCTTCCAGGCGAAGAAAATCACGCCGCAGGAATAGACGACGCCGCCGGCGACGATGAGCATGATCGACGTGGTCGGCAGCGTCTCGACGAGCGGTTTGACAAGGATGACGCCGCTCCAGCCGATGGCAAGGTAGAAGACGATCGCCAGCCTGTCGAAGCGGCCGGGGAAAAACACCTTGATGGCAATGCCCGTTGCCGCCGCGGCCCAGACCAGAACGATCATCCAGCGCGCCAGCGGCGAGTTTCCCAACTGGGCGAGAAAGGGTGTGTAGGTGGCGGCGATCAACAGATAGATCGCGGCATGATCGAAACGCCGCAAGATCCACTTCGCGGGCGAGGTCACCGGCCACAGATTGTAGGTCAACGATACCGACAGAACAGTGAGCAGCGAGACGACATAGAAGACGGCGGCGATGTATTCGCCGGGCCCGACCCGGAAGGCGGCGAGCGCCAGCAGCGCCGAGCCGGCCGTGATCGCCAGCACGATGCCCACCGCATGGACGATCCCGTCGGCGATCATCTCGGCGCGCGAATAATGCCAGCGTCCGATGAACGGAATCTCGATCTGTGACGGCGTGTTGATCATCTATCGTCCTAGCGTCACCCTTTATCTGGGCAACCGCCGGACAGTATTTCAAGCTTTGTTTGCGGTTTTGCGACTGCGGCCGTTCAGCGCGGCGGGAGCGGCTTTTTCACCGTCTTCAGCAATGCGCGCTGGATGATCTCATTGCCGGCGACGACCGTGCCGGTGTCGAGCATATCCTGTCCGCCATCGATGTCGGAGGCGAAGCCGCCCGCTTCGCGGATCAAGAGCAGGCCGGCGGCGATGTCCCAGGCCGACAGGCCCACTTCCCAGAACCCGTCCATGCGCCCGGCGGCGACATAGGCCAGATCGAGCGAGGCGGAGCCCATGCGGCGGACGCCGGAGACCTCGGCCATGACGTTGCGCAGCTCGACCAGGAAATTGCCGTGGTGGCCGCGGCCGAGATGCGGCACGCCGCAGCCGATCACCGTGTCGACAAGCTTCGTGCGGCCGGCGACGCGCAGGCGGCGATCATTCATGAAGGCGCCGCCGCCGCGCTCGGTGGTGTAGAGCTCGTCCATGGCAGGATTGTAGATGACGCCGGCAACGATCTGGCCCTGGCGCTCGAGCGCGATGGAGACTGCGAAAAGCGGAATGCCGTGGAGGAAATTGGTGGTGCCGTCGAGCGGATCGACGATCCAGCGGTGCTGGCTGTCATCGCCGGCGACCGCGCCGCGTTCTTCCATCAGAAAGCCGTAGCCAGGGCGTGCCTTCGACAATTCGGCAAAGACGATGTCCTCGGCCTTGCGGTCGGCCTGGCTGACATAGTCGCCGGGCCCCTTCATCGAGACCTGCAGGTTCTGGACCTCGCCGAAGTCGCGCGACAGCGAGCGGCCGGCCTTCATTGCGGCCTGGACCATGACGTTGAGGAGGGCTGAGCGTGCCATAGTGCTTCTTCCTGGTGCGGCGCTTTAAACTCTGTCTCGATGCATGCCGGTGACCCAAATCCGGGGCCACTTCTGGGCGGCACGCATCAGTCGGCGCGGCGCACGTAAGTGATTTCGTTGGTGTCGACGATGATGCGTTCGCCGGCGCCGATGAAGGGCGGCACCAGCACGCGAATGCCGTTTTCCAGCACCGCCGGCTTGTAGGAGGACGCTGCGGTCTGGCCCTTCACCACGGGATCCGCCTCGGTGATGGTCAGCGTCACATAGTCGGGCAGCGAAATGCCGATCGGCCGTTCCTCGTAGAGCTGAACCGTCACCATCATGCCGTCCTGCAGGAACGCGGCGCGGTCGCCGACGAAATCCTTGTTCAGTTCGAGCTGCTCGTAGCTTTGGGTGTCCATGAACACCAGCGCGTCTTCCTGCTCGTAGAGAAAGGAAAAATCCTTCAGGTCGAGCCGGATCTGCTCGACCGTCTCGGCCGAACGGAAGCGCTCGTTGAGCTTGGTGCCGTTGATGAGGTTCTTCAGTTCGACCTGGTTGTATGCGCCGCCCTTGCCGGGCTTGACGGTGTTGGTCCTGACCGCCACCCAGAGGCCGCCATCGTGTTCGATGACATAGCCGGGACGGATTTCGTTGCCATTGATCTTGGCCATGATGATGGGATCCGGGATGCTGCCAACGGCCAGGCCGTTGGTATGGGATGTTCGCCGTGACAAGCGATTTAAGGCTCCAAGACCACAAATCGCCCGGAGAGGCAAGGGAGGGCGGATCGGCTCCGGCCGGCAAGCCGGCGTCAGGTCTCGACCTCCAGGACATCGCCGACGGTCTTTTCAATGGCCTGCGCGGCCTTTGCCAGGCGGTTGAGGTGCGGAGAGCGCAGGGCCACCACCTGCAATGAAAGATCGAGATCTCCGGTATCGACAAGCGCGAGGTCGTCGGGAAGTCCGCGCGCGGCAAGCCGCGACGGCATGAGGCTGAGGCCGTGTCCCCGACGTACCCATTCCATCTGCATCGCCGGGTCCTGAATTTCCGCCGCTATAACGAGCCGATGCCGTTCGCCGCCCAGAATGGCCAGGAGCCTCTGACGCGCGTCGCAAGGCTCGGGACTAAGCACCCAGGGCCTGGAAGCCCAGGCGGCGTCCGTGAGACGGGGTTTGGTGGTGCCAGCCGGCGCTATGATGGCGAGGCGTTCCGTGCCAAGCGCGTCCGGGCCTTCATGATCGGCGGATCGCAGAACGATCGCCATGTCGAGTTGGCCGCGTTCGAACTGCTCGATCAGCTCCGCGCTCCAGCCGGTCTTGAGCCGCAAGGATATTTTTGGAAACGCCCCAGCCGCGCTGGCTATAGCGCCCGCAACGCCCGCGTCGGACAGGCCATGTGCCAGGCCGACACGCAGCACGCCTTGCGGCTCGGTGTCGGCGGCGAAGGCTTTCAGAGCCTCGACCGAAGCCAGTATGTCTTTCGCGCGCTCCAAGACCTCCAGTCCCGCCGTGGTCAGGCGCGGCGGCTTCTGCCGGCGATCGAGAAGCGTCGTCCCGAGCATATCCTCCAGTCGCTGCATCTGACGCGTGACGGCAGGCTGCGTCAGAGGCAGGCGGCGGGCCACGCTCTGGATCGAGCCCTCCTCGGCGAACAGGACGAGCGTGCGTAATTCCTCCAGCATTTCCAACAGTGCTCCAAATGCATAATTATCCTGATGATTATGAATTTGAAATCATGACCAAGGCAAGCGATTTTCCTTTCCAGGTCCTCCAGACGGAAAGGAAAGACAATGAAGGCCATCGAATTGCAGCACCCGGGCGGCATCGACAACCTCAGACTGGTCGAGCGGCCAATGCCGGAACCCGGGCGCCAGGAGATGATCATCAGGGTCAGGGCAACCGCGCTCAACTACCGCGACGTGGAAATCGCCCGTGGCATTTACCACACTGCCTTTGCGCTGCCGTTGGTGCCGCTTTCGGATGGCGTCGGCGAAGTGGTTGCGGTTGGCGCCGAAGTGACCCGCTTCAAGGTCGGCGATCGTGTCTGCGCCACATTCTGGCAGCGTTGGGTCGGCGGCAGTTTCGCCATGGCTGAGCCCTCCTATCAACGGGGCGGCCCGATCGACGGGTTGCTCAGCGAGTTCGCCAGGCTGGATGAACAGGCGGCCGTCCTTGCGCCGGAGCACCTGAGCGATGTCGAAGCCGCGACGCTGCCTTGCGCCGCCGTGACGGCCTGGCATGCGCTGTTCACCGAAGGCCGGTTGAAGCCCGGCGAGACGGTGTTGAGCCTGGGCACAGGCAGCGTCTCGCTGTTTGCAGTGCAGTTTGCGGCTGCCGCCGGGGCACACGTCATCGTCACGTCGAGCAGCGACGACAAGCTCACACGCGCAAAGGCGCTTGGCGCCCATGACGGCATCAACTATCGCAGCGACCCGGATTGGGCGTCGGCCGTGCTGGCGCTCACCGGTGGGCGTGGCGCCGATCACATCATCGAAGTCGGCGGCCCGCAAAGCTTCGCCCAGTCGCTGAGGGCTTCGGCGCGCGGTGCCCAGATCAATGTGATCGGCTATCTCGGTGGCAGCGAGGGTGCAATCAATCCGCTCGACATCTTTCGCCGCCAGGTCCGGGCACGCGGAATTCCGGTCGGTTCACGCGAATCCTTCGAGGCGATGAACCGGGCCCTCGCCGTCAACCGGTTGAGGCCGGTGATCGACAAGGTCTTGCCGTGGCGGGAGGCAGCCGGCGCCTTCCGCCATCTCGAACGCGGCTCGCCCTTCGGCAAAGTCGTCCTGGATCACATGCAATGAGCGCGCGCTGTCCTCAGGGCAGGCGGTTCGCCTTCTGCAGGGCCTGCTTGGTCTGGTCATCGCTCAGCCCTTGCAGGAAATCGTCCATCTCCTGATCGATGAGGCCGGCGCGGCGGGCAACGATATACCAGGCGCCGGCGAGCACCAGGTCCGGATCGGTGCCGATGCCTTGCATATAGAGTTTTGCCAGGCGGTTCTGGGCCGCGACATTGCCGCCTTCGGCGGCCTGTTTCGTCCAGCCGAAAGCCGATTTCAGGTCGCGCGCGCCGCCGCGGCCCTCGATCATCCAGGCGGCGAGATCGATCTGCGCGGTGTCGTAGTTCTGACGGGCGGCCTGCGCCAGCAGCCGCCGTGCCTGTGCATCGTCGCGCGGCTTGCCGCCGACGCCGTTGGCATAGATCTGCGACATGGCGTATTGCGCGTCGGCGAGACCGGTCGCGGCAGCGCGCTCATAGTAGGAAACCGCCTTGGCCAGGCCGGCGTCGCCGGGATCCTGCTGGACCAGCATCTGCGCGAAATTGAATTGCGCCAGCTGGTTGCCGGCTTCGGCGGCGGCCTGCATTAGGGCATAGGCTCCCTTCGCGTCCTTCTTGACGTAACGGCCGTCGAGCAGCATCAGCGCATATTGGAACTGCGATTCCGGCACGCCCTGCTCGGCGGCAAGCGCGTACCATTTGGCGGCCTCGGCGGAGTTCAACGGCACACCCAACCCACGCGACAGGATCTCGGCCACCAGCGTCTGCGCCGCCGGGTCGCCGTTCTGGGCACGGACCAGGGCCAGATTATAGGCGGTCTTGTAAAGCCCGCGCTGGAACGCGCCATAGGCGGCGTCCGCCGGCTTGGCGCCGAAGCGGTCGGGATTGACGCTGTCGACCGAGGGCAGCGGTGCGGGCTCCGCCGTGGTGGCTGGCTGCGGCAGCTGGTTTTCGATCGGCTTGTCGGTGTGCATGCCGGTTTCAGGCTTGCGCTGCGGCAAGGGTATGGTTTCGGCGGCGGCGGCCTGGATCATCACCGCCGCAAGCAGGGCCTGAAGGGAAAGCCTTGCCAGGGACACGTCAATCCTCGAAGCGCGGCGCTGTGTCGTCGAGCAGGGCATTGGCCCGGGCGATCGCCACCTTCGGATCGACGCCGTCGGCGAACACGGCGCTCGACAGCGCGACGAATTCGGCGCCGGTGGCGGCCACCGTTTCGACGGAGGCAAGATCGGAACCGGCCTCGACGATGCAAGGAATCTGGATCATCTGCGCCCACCATTGCCCCAATGACAGGTTGCGCGGATGCGGCTCAGGCTTGTTGTCGTAGCCGAAGCGGCCGAAGAAAATGTAATCGGGCCTGGCTTCGCCGAGCTCCAGCGCGTCGTCGCGGGTC
>NZ_RZSJ01000126.1:0-12420 GCF_003998025.1 Mesorhizobium sp. M8A.F.Ca.ET.021.01.1.1 | reverse complement strand
GCCTCGACACCACCCAGTCCCGCATCTCGACGGGCTATCGCGTCTCCCAGGCTTCGGACAATGCCGCCTACTGGTCGATCGCCACCACGATGCGCTCCGACAACCAGGCCATGTCCACCGTTTCGGACTCGCTCGGCCTCGGCGCTTCGAAGGTCGACACCGCCTACACTGGCATGAACAGCGCGATCACCACCATCAACTCGATCCAGCAGAAGCTGACCGCGTCCTACGGTCAGACCGACGCCGCCAAGGAAAAGACCCAGGTCGAAATCGCCGCCCTTCAGGCACAGCTCAAGGGTTACGCCGACTCCGCCACCTTCTCCGGCACCAACATGCTGTCGGTGTCCACCGCCTCGGGCACGGCAGCCGACGTCAAGGTCGTTTCGGCTTTCAACCGCACCTCCGCCGGCGCGGTTTCGATCTCGACGATCGACGTCAAAGTCGAAAGCATCAAGCTCTATGACTCCGGCGCCGCGCCGACCGCCAAGGGTATCCTCGACACAGCCCGCCTTGGCACCACTGGCGCTGCAACCACCACAGCACAGGCCCCGACCCTTGGTGGCCCTATCGTTGCCGGCGATACCTATTCGGTCGCCAGCCTGGCCATCTTCTCAGGCACCACGGCCGCCAGCGACGCTCAGATCTCGCAGATGATGACCGTCGTCGACGCCGCGCTCAAGGACATGACGACCGCCGCTACCAAGCTCGGCGCCGCCAAGAGCTCCATCGACCTGCAGAAGACCTTCACGCAGAGCCTGATGGACTCCATCGATCGCGGCGTCGGCCAGCTCGTCGATGCCGACATGAACAAGGAATCGACCCGCCTCCAGGCTCTGCAGGTCCAGCAGCAGCTCGGCGTCCAGGCGCTGTCGATCGCCAACGGCTCCTCGCAGTCGATCCTGTCGCTCTTCCGCGGCTGATCCCTCTCGACCGACCAAACCAGGCAAACGGGCCGCGCCAAAAGCGCGGCCCGTTTTGCGTTTGCTCCAGCCCCGCGCAACCCTCGTTCCTTAACCCTCTGAAGCTGGCTTTTAACAGGCCATTAACCATAACGAGCTAGTCATGGTTAACCAATGACTACAACGGATTGCCGAATCGGCCCGATCGGGGTGGCGGCAATCCAGGGGCGGGTCGAGCGGCTCGCGAGGGCAACGCCGGTCTTTGAGAAAGACCGGTCTGAAAAAAGGAGCGAGTTTCTTGGCGAGCATCATGACAAACGCCGCGGCGTTGACCGCACTTCAAAGCCTTAACGCCACCAACAAGTCGCTCGAGCAGACCCAGGCCAGGATCTCGACCGGTTACAGGGTCTCCGAAGCATCCGACAACGCCGCCTACTGGTCGATCGCCACGACGATGCGCTCCGACAACCAGGCGCTGTCGACAGTGCAGGACGCGCTCGGCCTCGGCGCCTCGAAAGTGGACATTGCCTATACCGGCATGAACAATGCGCTGGATACGATCGGCAAGATCAAGACCAAGTTGCTTTCGACCATTGGCCAGACGGCAGCCGCCAAGGCAAAGACGCAGACCGAGATCACGACGCTTCAGGCGCAGATGAAGTCCTTCGCCGACGCCGCCACTTTTTCGGGTTCGAATTATCTTTCGGTGACGTCCAACGCCGCCAATGGTGGCGTCCAATCTGACGCCAAGATCGTCTCGTCCTTCAATCGCTCCTCCTCGGGCGCAATCTCGCTCGGAACGATCGACATCAATTTGGAGAGCACCAAGCTGTTCGATTCCGGCCTTCCTGCCGTCGTCAAGAACCAGGGCACGCTCGACCGCCAGACCTCGGTCTACTCCACCGCCGCCGCCCAGGCCTTGTACGACGCCGCCTATGCGACAGCACTCGCTGGCGGCGGCACGGACGCCGCCGCCAACACCGCTGGCCAGACCGCGGCCGCGGCGAGCACGGCCACGAAGATCGACAACGTCTCCGCGTTCAATCTCGACATCACCGCGGCCGGCGTGACCGACGACATCATCACCCAGATGATCGGCAAGATCGACAACGTCATGGCTCAGTTGACCGACCAGGCCACCATCCTCGGTTCGGCCAAGAGCAGCATCGATCTGCAGAAGACTTTCACGCAGAGCCTGATGGACTCCATCGACCGCGGCGTCGGCCAGCTCGTCGATGCCGACATGAACAAGGAATCGACCCGCCTCCAGGCGCTGCAGGTGCAGCAGCAGCTCGGCATCCAGTCGCTGTCTATCGCCAACAGCTCCTCGCAGTCGATCCTGTCGCTGTTCAAGAACGGCTAGTTCAGCCTTAGCCGACGGATACTTCGACTTCCAATTCACGGGCCGCGCCGCAAGCGCGGCCCGATTTCATTTTCGCACAAGCTTCGAGGCTTAGTGTTCCGGCGGACAGTCATGCTGGGAGTCGCTCAACCGTGCCGCAACAGATCCAGAGCATCATCTCGAATCTCCGCGGCTTTGGCGTCAGGCGCCTCGCCATGCTGGCGGGCGTCGCTGTCCTGGTGATGGGCGTCATCGGCATTGCCTCGGTCTACCTCAACCGCCCGGCCTATGACACGCTCTATGTCGGGCTCGACCGCTCCGACGTGAACCAGATCGGCCTCGTGCTGGGCGAGGCTGGCATCGGCTTCGACGTCGGCTCCGACGGAACCTCCGTGCTGGTGCCGGCCGGCACCACGGCGCAGGCCCGCATGCTGCTTGCCGAGAAGGGCCTGCCGACCAGCGCCAATGCCGGCTACGAGCTGTTCGACAATGTCGGCGCGATGGGCCTCACCTCCTTCATGCAGCAGATCACCCGCGTGCGTGCGCTCGAAGGCGAGATCGCCCGCACCATCCAGTCCATCGCCGGCATCAAGGCGGCACGCGTCCACATCGTCATGTCCGAGCGCGCCAATTTCCGCCGCGATGAACAGCAGCCATCCGCCTCGGTCGTCATTCGCTACTCCGGCATCGACGCGGAGAAGAGCGCCATGTCGATCCGCCACCTCGTCGCCGCCGCCGTCCCTGGCCTGTCGGCCGACAAGGTGACGGTGCTCGATTCCAACGGCAATCTGCTGGCCGCGGGCGATGATCCCTCCAACACCAGCGCCGCCCGCACACTCGGCGTCGAGCAGACCGTGGAGGCGCAGATCGGCGACAACATCCGCCGCGCGCTGACGCCCTATCTCGGGCCTGACAATTTCCGCGCCAGCGTCAAGGCCGACGTCAACACCGACACCCGCCAGACCGAAGAGACGATCTTCGATCCGGAGTCCCGCGTCGAACGCTCGGTGCAGTCGGTGCGCGCCAACGAGAACAGCAATCAGAAACAGGCCTCCACCCCGGCCAGCGTCGAGCAGAACCTGCCCGAGACCCAGGCGACCAGCACCGAGGGTCCGCAGACCTCCTCGGCGAACGACCGCAAGGAGGAAATCACCAATTACGAGATCAACTCCAAGAAGATCGCCACCGTCTCCAATGGCTACAGCGTCACCAAGATGTCGATCGCAGTCGTCGTCAACCAGGACCGGCTGAAGGCGATCCTGGGCAAGGACGCGACGCCCGACCAGATCGCCAAGCGCGTCGCCGAAATCCAGAAGATGGTGAGTTCCGCCACCGGCTTCGACGACAAGCGTGGCGACGTCATCGACGTCTCGGCGGTCGAGTTCATCGACGGGCTGGACGGCGAGGCGATCCCGCAGGGGGGAATGCTCGATTCCATCGGCCAGCATGCCGGCACGTTGATCAATGCCGGCGCCTTCATTGTCGTGGTGTTCCTGGTCGCCTTCTTCGGCTTGCGGCCGATGGCGGCCGCGCTGACGGCCAAGGCGACGCCCGCCATAGCAGGCCCCAATTTCGATGAAGTCCAACGCTCTCTGCCGACCCCGGAGGCAGCCGCTTCCGCCGATGCGGGTGCCGCCGTCGGCGCCTTGCCCGGCACGCGTGCCGGCGCCACCCCGCTCGACGATTTGCGCCAAAAGATCAGGCCGGCCCCGCAGGAGCGGCTTGCCCGCATGGTCGACATCAACGAGGAACGCACCGCGCAGATCCTGCGCAAATGGGCGGCCCAGGAAGTCGCGGCGTAGACCATGCCCTCCGCAGCCCTCTTCGATCTTCTTCCGGACTTCGGCGCGCGCGCGCAACGCGCCAGCCAGCCCCAGCCCGCCGCCGAGCACAAGCCCGAGGCGGCGGCACCGCCGGCCGATATCGGCACGCTGATCGCCGAGGCGGTTGCCCAGGCGGAGGCAGCGCTCGGCGAGCGGCTTGCCGCGACCCATCAAGCAGCGCTGGAAGCGGAACGCCAGGCAAATGCCGAGGAAGCGAGGGCGTTTCTCGACAGCTTCGGTGGCGATGTCGGTAAGGCGGTTTCGTCGCGGCTCGACGCCATGGAGGCGCGCGTGACGGATCTTGTCGGCGCCACGGTCGCCCGCATCATCGGCGGCGTTGTCAGCGACGATCTGCGCAAGCGCTCGCTTGAAGCGCTCGCCGGCGCGATCCGCGAAGCCGTTCGCGATGGCGAAGCCGTGCGCATCGCCGTCCGCGGGCCACTCTCGCTGTTCGAAACGCTGAAGGCATCGCTTGGGCCGCGCGCCGAAAATCTCGACTTCATCGAGGCGCCCGGCTTCGACCTGACGGTCACCATCGACGAGGCCGTGTTCGAGACGCGCATGGCCGAATGGTCGGCAACCCTTTCCGAGGTCCTGTCATGAGCGTCGCCGATGCCGATCACGGCAGGCACGAGATCATCATCGTGCGGCGCGGGCATGACGACCACGACGAAGGTCATCATGGCGGCGTCTGGAAGATCGCCTTCGCCGACTTCATGACCGCGATGATGTGCTTCTTCCTGGTCATGTGGCTGATCAATGCCGCCAACGAACAAACCAAGGCGGCCGTCGCCAGCTACTTCAATCCCGTCAAGCTGGTCGATCGCGAGTCGAGCCGCAAGGGCCTCCAGGATCTCGGCAATGGGCCGCGCTCGGTCGGGCTGATGGCCGACGAACCGCAGGAAGCGACAACCAAGGCCGGACAGGACGGCATCGGCGCAGCGGGCTCATCCAACCGTAAGCAGAACAAGCAGGAGGCGCAGCAGTCGCAACAGTCCGACGAGCATCTCTTCGCCGACCCCTATGCGGTGCTGTCAGAGATCGCCACTGATACCGGCGTCATGCAGAATGTCAGCCAGAAGGGCGATGGCGGCGCGCAGAATTCCGGCCCGGCGACCGGCGCCTCGGGCGGCGCGTCCTACCGCGATCCCTTCGAGCCTGACTTCTGGTCGCAGCAGGTTGCCGCGCCCGGCGCCGAGGCGAGTGCCCAGCGCCCCAGGGTCGAGGGCGACCCGCTCAAGCCCGGCGACAAGGCTGCCGAGACGCAGATCGCCAAGGTCAAGGCCGTGCAGCCGGCACCGCCGGTCCAGGACGCACCGCTGGAACCCCTGGCCGGGGATGCCAAGGATGCCGCCGCGGCAATGGCCAAGGCCGGCGATGTGAAAGCCGGGGATGCCAAGGTCGGGGATGCCAAGGCCGGGGATGCCAAGGCCGGGGATGCCAAGGCGGGCAACGCCAAGGCTGGAGACAGCAAGGCCGCGGATACGGCCAAGGCGGGCACGGCCGTCGCGAAGCAGGAGGCCGCAAAGCCCGAGGCGGCGGACAGGGCTCCGACCGCCGCCGCGGTGAAGGCGGCTGCCGACGTCAAGCAGCAGCTCGCCGATGCCTTCAAGCCCGGCGACAAGCTGCATGACGGTGTCTCGGTCGAAGCCACTGACAAGGGTGTCGTCATCTCCATCACCGATCAGCTCGACTTCGGCATGTTCGAGGTCGGATCGGCGGTGCCGAGCCGTGAACTGGGGCTGGCGATGGAAAAGATCGGCCGCATCGTCAACAGCCAGAAGGGCACCATCAGCATCAACGGCCACACCGATGCGCGCCCTTTCCGCAGCGACAGCTACGACAATTGGCGGCTGTCGACGGCGCGCGCGCATTCGGCCTATTACATGCTCGTGCGTGGTGGCGTCGATGAACGCCGTATCACCGAGGTTGCCGGTTTCGCGGATCGCCAGCCCAAGGATCCGGCGGACCCGATGTCGGCGGCCAACCGCCGCATCGAGATCCTGATGGCGACCGGCGGATGAAGCGGGCGGCGCTGACCAGCCGCCTGACAGGCCTGTTGCTGCTGGCCGCGGCATGTCCGTCGGCGGGCCTCGCCCAGGATACGCTGCAGCCCTATCAGCTGGTGCGCTCGTTGCAGCTCGTCCAGGACCGTATCGCGGCCGGCGATCATGCCGCGATGCCGATGCAGGCCAAATTGCTCGAGATGACCGATGCCCGGTTGCGCGCCGCGGATGCCGAGGATTTCAAGGACCCCAAGAATTTTCGCGCGCTGCTGGTCTACGGCATGAGCGGCGGCAATCCGGTGACCGTCGAGGCGGCCGTATCGCGCGCCGCCTCCGATCCGCGGAACCTTGCCATCGCCAAAGGCGTGATCGGCTATCTGAACGGCCGGCCCGGCGAGGCGATCGAAGCCTTGAGGCCGATCGACCCGATGACCCAGCCAAGCGATCTCGGCGCGTTCCTCGCTTTGGTCAAAGGGTCACTGCTCGCCACGGACCAGCCGGCCGCCGCGCTGATGCTGCTCGATGAGGCCAAGCTGCTCAGCCCCGGCACTCTGGTCGAGGAAGCGGCTTTGCGGCGCTCGGTCGGCATTGCGGTGACGCAAGGCGACGCGGCACGGTTCGCGCTTGCCTCGACCCAATATGTCGAGCGCTATCTCTATTCGCCTTACGCCAGCCAGTTCGCCGACTCCTTCGTCTCCGGCGTCATCGCACTGCACATGTCGATCAGCCAGGACAAGCTTGCCGACATCACCTCGATGATGGATCCCGAGCGCGAGAAGGTGATCTATCTGCGCATCGCCCGCCGCGCCGCGATCGACGGCATGAGCGACTTATCGGCCTTCGCCTCGGCACGGGCCGAACAGGGTCGCGACGGCAACACCAATCAGGGCGATCCGCGCGCCCTGCTCTATTCCAGCCTGTCCACGGTGACCTCCGATACCATCGAGGACGTGCGCGCCAAACTGGGCAAGATCGACCGCGGCAAATTGTCGGACAGCGACCGCGCCTTGCTCGACGCGGCCCAGGCCATCGCCGGCGAAGTGGTGGCGCCGCCTGCCTCACTTGCGGCCGCAAACCCGGCGCCCGCACCAGTGGTGCCGGCACCCGAACCGGAGGCTGCGGCGGTGCCGACCACTGATGCCGCCGGATTGCCCCCCGTCGAGGGCGCCGTCTCCGAACGGCCGGCCGTGGCGCCATCCCTGGCCGCCGCGCCTGCTGCGCCGAACGCATCCGCGCCGGCAACCGACGCGGCAACCGCCCTGCCGGCATCGGCGCCGGCGACTTCGGCCAGCGCCGACACGACAGACCCGACCGACGCCGCCATGACAAAAACCCGTCGACAGCTCGACCTGATCGACCAGATGCTTGGAGCCGCCCCAAAATGACCCCCAGCCTCGGCCCGGCCCTGCCAGGATTTACCGCCGCGCGCACGGCCGAGCAGCAGGCCGCGCCTGGAAAGAAGGACGACACCGGTTTCGGCAAGATGGTGCACGGCGGCGCGAGCCCTGCCAATTCGGAAAAGCAGCCACCGGCCGAGGCCGGCTCTCGCGATCCGCGCTGGAGCAGGCTTGCGGCAGACCTTGCGGCGAAGACTGGCGAGGATGAGCCGATGCCCGCAGGCAAGGCAAGGACCACGCCGAGTGGATCATCTGCCGCGAAATCCATGAAGGACGGCAAGGACACCGGGACGGACAAGGATGCCGATGCCGACGCGTCGGCCATCGAACCGGGTGCAGCCGCGCTCGACGAGCATCTGCCGCTGCTGATGGCGTTTCATGACCTGCGCCATTTCTCGACATCAGCCAAGTCGGCCGACTCGAGCGCGAGCGAAACAGGACAGGACGCGGCTGTCGTTGGACAGCTTCCCACGAAGGCCTATCGGCAGAAATCCGCCGCCCCGAGTGACGGTCTCGACCCCATGTCCAAGCCTGAGCGGGTGTCGCTCGTCGACGGGCCGTTGACCAAACTCGACGGTCAGCTCGTCCGCGATGCCGCCGGCGCGCCAAGACACGACAATACGATCGAGGCCGGCCCCCTGCCCGAGACATCCGCGGAGGTGCCGGGCGTCGAGACGAAGCAGGCGGCGCCGCAGCTTAAATCCATCGCCGACCTTCAGTCTTCATTGCGGTCCGAACCAGGAAAACAGCAGTCGGCGGCGGCACGCATCGACGTCGTTTCCGAGCGCAGCTTCCCCGCGCCGCCGCAGGCCCCGATGAGCCAGGCGGCCCTCAACGTGATCGGCGCCATTTCAGCCGACGGCGGCCCGAACCAGGCGCTCGCCACGGCGTCCGCGACCGCTCAGCTGACGGGCTCTGTTGCCGTTCCGACACATGTCTTGAAGATCGAACTTCACCCGGCCGAACTGGGCATGGTCACGGCCCATCTTCGGCTCTCCGGAGAACAACTGTCGATTGAGTTGAAGCCCGAAACACACGATGCCTATCGCCGGCTTTCCAGCGACAGCGAAGCGATCGTCAAGTCGCTGCGCGGGCTCGGTTTCGAGGTTGACAAGGTGACCATCTTGCAACCATCGATTGCAGTCACCTCCACAATCCGGACGGATACAACCGCCTCCGTGAGCGCGGCACCCGGCCGCGATCCATCATCCTTCCAGCCCGGAAACTCCGGCGGCGGCAATAATGGGGCCGGTGGCCAGCAGTCGGGTCAGCATTCCGCAAGGGGTAGCCATGATGATGCGCAAACACACGGCCGCGTCGCTTCGCCTTCTCGCGAGCGCGCTGGCGGCGATATATTTATCTAGCCTCGCGAGCAGCGCCGGCGCCGCCACCAATCCCTGCGAACCCGAGATCCTGCGTGCCGCCGACCGCTATGGCGTGCCCGCCGGCATCCTCTATGCCGTCGGGTTGACGGAAACCGGCAACAAGGGCAGTCTTCAGCCCAACGCATTGAATATAGAAGGAAAAGCAGTCTTTCCGAGAAGCCGAACCGAAGCGCTTGCCGCCTTCGCCAACGCCCAGCGCGAGGGCAAGACGCTGATCGATCTCGGCTGCATGCAGATCAACCATCACTACCACGCCTCGCATTTCCGCAGCGTCGAGGACATGCTCGACCCACGCCAGAACGTCGACTACGCGGCGCGCTTCCTGGCCAGCCTCCATGCCCGCCACGAGACCTGGTCGATGGCCGTCGCCCGCTATCATGCCGGTCCCGACAACGACCCGGCGCAGAAGGTCTATGTCTGCAGGGTGATCGCCAACATGGTTGCCACCGGCTTTGGCAAATGGACCACGAACGCGCGCACCTTCTGCAACCCGTAAGCGCATTTTCTGCTTCTAATACATCAATCCCCGACTGCGGAGCGGTTCGGCACGACTTGGTCAAGACTTGCACCCGCAAGCATATCTGGCTGCACGCTAATGCAACCGATCCGATTCCAGACTCCCAAGAAACTAGTTATAAGAAATGACGGTTGTTCAGGATTCCCGGCAGCGGATACGCCTTTCCCCACGGGGCAAATGTGCTGATTCGGAGGCGGGGCCGATGATCGTTATCGTTGACGAGCGAGAGCTCGTGACAGAGGGCTACAATTCACTTTTCGACCGCGAGGGGATCGCCTGCGCCGGTTTCGCACCGGGCGAATTCGGCGAGTGGGTCAACTCGGCCGCCGACACCGATCTGCGCTCGGTCCGGGCCTTCCTGATCGGCGACTGCCGTGACGGCGCGATCTCGCCGCGCCAGATCCGCGACCGCACCGGGGCTCCGGTCATTGCGCTCAGCGAGCAGCATTCGCTGGAAAACACGCTGCGGTTGTTCGAGAGCGGCGTCGACGACGTCATCCGCAAGCCGGTGCACATCCGTGAAATCCTGGCCCGCATCACCGCCATCCGCCGACGCGCCAGCGAAGACGTCGCCTATACCGAGATCGGCGCCATGCGCATCTTCATGGACGGCCGCGATCCCGAGATCGACGGCCAGCCTTTGCCCTTGCCGCGCCGCGAGCGCCGTATCCTGGAATATCTGGCGAGCAACCGCGGCCGCCGCGTCACCAAGACCCAGGTGTTCAACGCCATCTACGGCATCTTCGACGAAGAGGTCGAGGAGAACGTGGTGGAGAGCCACATCAGCAAGTTGCGCAAGAAACTGCGCGAGAAGCTGGGCACCGACCCTATCGATTCCAAGCGCTTCCTCGGCTACCGGCTCGTGTTCTGATGCGGCGCCGCGCCAGCCTCGCGCAAGACAGGACGCGTAGCCTCGAAGCCAGTGGCATGGATATTGCGGAGACATCTCGATGAGCCTCTACGGAATGATGCGGACCGGCGTTTCCGGCATGAACGCACAGGCAAACCGCCTGTCGACGACAGCCGACAACATCGCCAACTCCGACACCACCGGCTACAAGCGGTCCTCGGCCGAATTTTCGACGCTGATCATGCCGTCGACCGGCGGCGCCTATAATTCCGGCGGCGTCACCACGACGATCCGCCAGGCGGTCAGCGATCCGGGCGTGCTTCAATACACGACATCGGTTTCCGACCTTGCCGTCAGCGGCGATGGCTTCTTCGTCGTCCAGGATCCCAGCGGCACGCCTTTCCTGACCCGCGCCGGCGCCTTCGTGCCCGACGCACAGGGCCGGCTGGTCAATGCCGCCGGCTTCCAGCTGATGGCCTACAGCTACGCCAATGGCACACCGGCGGCGACAGTGAACGGCTTCGAAGGTCTCGAGCCGGTCGTCATCTCCGACCAGGGACTGACCGCGACACCGAGCACCGAGGGTAATTTCAGTGGCAATCTGCCGGCGGGCGCGACACCGGTCGCTGCCGCCAACCTGCCCAGCGCCAACGCCGCCACCGCACAGTACACTCAGAAAACGTCGATGGTCGCCTATGACAATCTCGGCAACAAGAAGCTGCTTGACGTCTATTTCACCAACACCGGCACCGGCACCTGGGAGGTAGCAGTCTTCGATCAGTCGAAGGCAACGCCTGGAACCGGTTTTCCCTACGCCGTCGGCGGCGCGCTCGGCTCAGCCAACCTGACCTTCGATACTACGACGGGCAAGCTGACCGGCACACCCACAGGCATTTCATTCACCGTGCCGGGTGGCGCCAGCCTCAATCTCGACTTGTCGAAGCTGACCCAGCTCGGGACCGGATTCACCGTTTCCGATGCCCAGGTCAACGGCAATGCGCCGAGCACCATCGACAAGATCCAGATCAGCAAGGATGGCACCATCTACGCTCAGTACAAGGATGGCACCTCCAAGCCGCTCTACAAGATTCCGCTGGCCGACGTGCAGAGCCCCGACCAGCTCAAGGCGCTGCCTGGCAACGTCTACGCGCAAGGCACTGAGTCCGGCGCGGTCCGTGTCGGCTTTGCCAATGAAGGCAAGGCCGGCTCGATCATCTCCGGCGCGCTCGAGAATTCCAACGTCGATATCGCCGAGGAATTGACCGACATGATCGCGGCCCAGCGCAGCTATACCGCCAATTCGAAAGTCTTCCAGACCGGTTCCGATCTGATGGACGTCCTTGTCAACCTGAAGAGATAACCGGGCTCCGCCCGTGAAAGACCAGCATGTCGCTTTCCACCGCACTGAGCATCGCCCAATCGGCGCTTCTGGCCACCTCGCGGCAGACAAGCGTCGTCACGCGCAATGTGGCAGACGCCGACAATCCGAACTATTCGCGCCGCATCGCGCTCGTCACCAGCACGACGCCCGGCGCACGTTCGGTTGATGTCCAGCGTGCAGCCAACGACCTGCTGTTTCGCCAGAACCTCGGCGCCCTGTCCGCCTACGCCGGCCAGAGCGCGCTTTACAGCGGCATGGATCAGCTCGACGTTTCAGTGAATGGCGTCGACAACGCCTCCTCACCTTCGACTGCGATCGGCAACCTGCAGCAGGCGCTGCAACTATACGCGACCTCGCCGTCCAACCAGAATCTTGGCGCGAGCGTCATCGACGCGGCCAAACAGGTCGTGCGGTCCCTGAATGAAGGCTCCAAGGCCATCCAGGACTTTCGTACCCAAACCGACGGCCAGATCGATACCGCCGTCAAAGATCTCAACTCGCTGCTCAACCAGTTCCAGGATGCCAACACGGCGGTCATGTCCGGAACCCGTTCCGGCACCGACGTTTCCGATGCGCTAGACCAACGCGACGCATTGTTGAAGAAGATCGCCAATTACATTCCGGTATCGACCTTCACGCGTGGCGACAATGACATGGTCATCACCACGGGTGACGGCACGACATTGTTCGAGACGATCCCACGCACCGTCAGCTTCGCCCCATCTTCGGGCTATGCGGCGGGTGCGGCCGGCAACACGGTCTATATCGACAACGTACCGGTCTCGGCGGGCAGCGGCGGCAACACCACCCCCAGCGGCAC
>NZ_RZSJ01000125.1:0-12444 GCF_003998025.1 Mesorhizobium sp. M8A.F.Ca.ET.021.01.1.1 | reverse complement strand
GCGGCCCTGGCGGGACTGTTCGACCGGCTATGTCGGCTTCTCCGACGGCTGGCAGCAATTGAACCACACCGGCAAGCTTGATCCGGCTTGCCGGCGCGCCGAGGACGGCAATGTCGCGCTGACCGGCGAGATCGGCTTCACCGCCACGAAGACAAAAGCCGTGCTGGCGCTGGGTTTTGGCGCGACACCGGACGAGGCCGCCGAAAACGCCTTCGCCAGCCTGAAGCGTGGTTTTGAGCCGGCAGCGAGATCCTATGTCGAAAGATGGCACGAATGGCAGGCGGGGCTGCTGCCGCTGGACCGGACGCCCGGAGTGCCCGGGGTGAACAGCTACCGCGTCTCCACCGCGGTGCTGGCAACCCACCGGTCATTGGCCAAGCCGGGCGCGGCGGTGGCCAGCCTATCGATCCCGTGGGGATTCAACAAAGGCGATGATGATCTCGGCGGCTACCATCTGGTCTGGCCGCGCGACCTGGTCGAAACGGCGGGCGGCTTCCTCGCCGCCGGCGATGCCGCCTCGGCCCTTCGGATCCTGGAATACCTCCGCTCCATCCAGCAGCCTGACGGCCATTGGCCGCAGAATGCCTGGCTCGACGGATCGGCCTATTGGCCGGGCATCCAGATGGACGAATGCGCCTTTCCCTTGCTGCTGGCAGACGCCCTGCATCGCGCCGGCCATTTGCCGCAGGCGCGACTGAAGGCCTTCCTGCCCATGATCGAGCGCGGCGCTTCCTATGTCGTGCGCAACGGCCCTGTCACCGGCGAGGACCGCTGGGAAGAAGACGCCGGCTATAGCCCGTTCACCCTGGCCGTCGAGATCGCTGCACTGCTTGCCGGCGCGGACCTGCTCGACGCCTGCGGCCGGACGGCGGAGGCGGCCTATCTGCGCGAGACCGCGGACTGCTGGAACGATCAGGTCGAGCGCTGGACCTATGTCACCGGTACCGCCACCTGCAAGGTGGCCGGCGTCGCCGGCTACTACGTCCGCATCGCGCCGCCCGACAGCGCCGATGCCGGCTCGCCGAAGGACGGCTATGTGCCCATCAAGAACCGCCCGCCCGGCGACACGGAACGACCGGCCGAAGAAATCGTCAGCCCCGACGCCCTGGCGCTGGTGCGCTTTGGCCTGAGAGCCGCCGACGATCCGCGCATCGTCGATACAGCGAAGGTGATCGATGCGCAGTTGCGCTGCGAGCTGCCGCTAGGGCCGCTCTGGTACCGCTATAACAGTGACGGCTATGGCGAACACGAGGATGGCGCGCCCTTCGACGGCACCGGCCAGGGCCGGCCGTGGCCGTTGCTCGCCGGCGAACGGGCGCATTATGAGCTGGCGGCCGGCCGCAAGGACGAGGCGGCCAGCCTGCTCGATGCGCTGGAACGGTCGGCCGGACCCGGCGGCCTGCTGCCGGAACAGGTCTGGGATGGCGCCGATATTCCGGAGCGCGAGCTGCTGCATGGCAAACCATCGGGCAGCGCCATGCCGCTGGTCTGGGCGCACTCCGAGCATATCAAGCTGCTGCGTTCGCTGCGCGACGGCGCCGTCTTCGACATGCCGCCGCAAGGCGTGAAGCGCTACATCGAGAACAAGACCATATCGCCGTTCAGGCCATGGCGCTTCAACAACAAGATCCGCACGCTGCCGGCCGGCAAGGCGCTGCGTATTGAATTGATGGCAGCAGCCACTGTCCACTGGAGCACCGACGATTGGGCAACCGCGCATGACAGCCAGACGGTGGAAATCGCGTTCGGCATCCACCTTGTCGATCTGCCCACGGCCGGCCTCCCCGAGGGAAACACGCTCGTCTTCACTTTTTTCTGGCCCGGCACCGGCGATTGGGAGAATGTCGACTTCTCTGTCATATCTGGCGGGCAGGATAGCCAGTAGACCCTTCTCCAGGGATACCCGAGACTCTTCAGCAAACAGGGACGAAACCATGCAGATCGGAATGATGGGACTGGGCCGGATGGGCGCCAACATGGTGCGGCGTCTGATGCGCGACGACCACGAATGCGTCGTCTACGACATCAACCCGGCCAGCGTCGCGGCGCTGGTGAGCGACGGCGCGTCTGGAGCGGCCTCGATGGCGGAATTCGTCGGCAAGCTCACCAAGCCGCGCTGCGTGTGGCTGATGCTGCCGGCGGCGATCACCGGCAAGATCATCGACCAGGTCTCGGCGCTGATGGAGCCTGGCGACATCGTCATCGACGGCGGCAATTCCTATTATCACGACGCCGTCGACCAGGCCGCGAAACTCGCCACCAAGGGCATCCACCTTGTCGATGTCGGCACCAGCGGCGGTGTCTGGGGGCTGGAGCGTGGCTACTGCCTGATGATCGGCGGCCCCGACGTGGCGGTGCAGCATCTCGATTCGGTCTTTGCCACGCTGGCGCCTGGCGCCGATGCCGGCGCACCCACCCCGGACAAGACCGTCGGCACCGCACCCTTCGGTTACTTGCATTGCGGACCGAGTGGCGCCGGCCACTTCGTCAAGATGGTGCACAACGGCATCGAATATGGCGTCATGGCCGCCTATGCCGAAGGCATGAACATCCTGAAGTCGGCCAATGCGGGCAAGCGGCAACGAACGGCGGACGCCGAGACCAGCCCGTTGGAAAACCCGCAATACTACCAGTTCGACATCGATCTTCCGCAGGTGGCCGAGGTGTGGCGGCATGGCAGCGTCATCGGCTCCTGGCTGCTCGATCTCACCGCCGGCGCGTTGAAGAGCGATCCGGGCCTGGCGCAATTCGGCGGCCGGGTTTCGGATTCCGGCGAGGGCCGCTGGACGCTGAAGGCGGCGATCGACACCGGCGTGCCGGCGCCGGTCCTGTCCTCGGCCCTGTTCGACCGCTTCTCCTCGCAAGGCGAATCCGAATTCGCCGACAAGCTGTTGTCCGCCATGCGCTACGCCTTCGGCGGCCACATCGAAAAGCCGAAGGGCGGCAAGTGACGGCGACAGGGGAGACGCAGGCATGAGCCAGGAACGGTCCGACACGCTGGTGCTCTTCGGAGCGACCGGCGACCTCGCCCACAAGAAGATATTTCCAGCCCTCTACCAGATGGTCGCCAAGGGCACGCTCACCGAACCGGTGATCGGCGTCGCCTTCGACGCCTGGGATTTGAAGCAATTGCAGGACCGTGCCCGCGACGGCATCGTCAACGCGCTCGGCACGATCGACGAGAAGGTGTTCGCCAAGCTGGCGTCGCTGCTGCGCTATGTCAGCGGCGACTACCGCGATCCGGCCACTTTCGAGAAGCTGAAGACCGCACTCGGCAGCGCCCAGCGGCCGCTGCACTACATGGCGGTGCCGCCGACCATGTTCGAGACTGTCGTGCAAGGCCTGGAGCAATCCGGCACCGCGCACGGCGCCCGGCTGATGGTCGAAAAGCCCTTCGGCCACGATCTGCAGTCGGCCCGCTGGCTGAACCGTGTGCTGCATTTGGTGTTCGACGAACAGTCGATCTTCCGCATCGACCACTATCTCGGCAAGGAAGCGATCCAGAACCTGCTCTATTTCCGCTTCGCCAACGCTTTGCTCGAGCCGATCTGGAACCGCAATTACGTCGAGAGCGTCCAGATCACCATGGCCGAGGATTTCGGCGTCGAAGGGCGGGGGCGGTTCTACGACGATGTCGGCGCTATCCGCGACGTCATCGAGAACCATCTGCTCAACATCCTGCTGCTCTTGGCCATGGAGCCGCCGGTCGGCCGCTCGGCGGATGACTTGATCGACGAGAAGGTGCAGGTGCTGCGCGCCATCCGCACCCTGACCAAGAGCGATGTCGTGCGCGGCCAGTTCACCGGCTATCTCGCCGAGCCCGGCGTCGCGCCGAACTCGCCGGTCGAGACCTTCGCGGCGGTGCGTTTTTTCGTCGACACCTGGCGCTGGCAGGACGTGCCGTTCTTCATCCGCGCCGGCAAGAACATGCCCGTGCATGTCACCGAGGTGGTGGTGCGGCTGAAGCGGCCGCCGCTCGACGTCTTCGACCCGATCAAGCCCGCCGACCAGAATTATGTCCGTTTCCGCATCGACCCGCAGGTGATGATCGCCATCGGCGCCCAGCGCAAGGCGCCCGGCGACGACATGATCGGCGAGCAGGTGGAACTGACCGCGCTCGACGACTCGAAGGGCGACATGCCGCCCTATGAACGGCTGATCGGCGACGCCATGAACGGCAATGGCCAGCTCTTCACCCGTCAGGACGCGGCGGAACTGGCCTGGCGCATCGTCGGCCCGGTGCTCGGCGACACCACGCCGCCACATCTTTACGAGCCGAAGACATGGGGACCGGCGGACGCCATGGCCGGCTTCGGGCCGCCCAATGGCTGGATCGATCCGGTGGCATGAACGGAGGGGACAAGATGGCCAAGGCGGTGAAGCAGGCTGCGTCGGACACCGGGCAGGTTGTCCTTTCGGTCGACATTGGCGGCTCGCGCGTCAAGATCCTGACCAGCGACGGCGGCACCGAGCGCCGGACGGATTCCGGACCGGACCTGACGCCACGGCAAATGATCGACAAGGTGAAAAAGCTCGCCCAGGGCCTGTCCTATGACGTTATCTCCATGGGCTATCCAGGCCCGGTGCGCCACAACAAGCCGGTGCTTGACCCCATGAATCTCGGCAAGGGCTGGGCCGGCTTCGATTTCGCCGCGGAGTTCGGCAAGCCGGTCAAGGTGGTCAATGATGCGCTGATGCAGGCCATCGGCAGCTATGAGGGCGGGCGCATGCTGTTCCTCGGTCTCGGAACCGGCCTCGGCGCGGCGATGGTCTTCGACAATGTCGGTCAGCCGATGGAACTCGCCCATCTTCCCTACCGAAAAGGCCGGAGTTTCGAGGATTATGTCGGCGAACGCGGCCTGGAAAAACGCGGCAAGAAGAAGTGGCGCGGCTATGTCTTCGACGTCGTCAACCGGCTACGAGCCGCCCTGCAGCCAGACTATGTCGTCATCGGCGGCGGCAATGTCGACAAGCTCGACGAATTGCCCGCCCACTCGAGACGCGGTGACAACACACGCGCCTTCGAAGGCGGTTTTCGTCTATGGCGCGACAAGGCGCTGATCGTCTGATATTATTACAGTTTAGTATAGTCGTTCAAAATGACGTGTGATGCCGCGCCGATAGATTGCATTGCGCAGATTTGCCGACTAGGAGTTCGGCCCCACTACATCGCGTCGCGCGGGACGCACAAAGACGACTCACTTTAATTTTGCGCATCATCCTTTTTGAAAACGGCCCCATTTTCGAGGTCATGCGCCATGGATGGAGAAATAGATTGACCGACGAAGACAGCCACGCCAGCAAGACCCTCGACCTTCTCGAACTGACCGCCCATATCGTATCGGCTTATGTCGAGAAGAATCGCCTGCCTGCGTCCGGCCTTCCCGAGCTGATCGCCAGCGTCAGCGCCTCGATCAGCGGGCTCGGTCAGCCGGTCGCTCCGGTGGCGGCACCGCTGGTCCCGGCCGTCAACCCGAAGAAGTCGGTGACGCCGGATTTCATCATCTGCCTCGAGGACGGCAAGAAATTCAAATCGCTGAAGCGTCACCTCGGCGTGCATTTCGGCCTGACGCCGGATGCCTACCGCGCCAAATGGGGCTTGCCGTCTGACTATCCGATGGTTGCTCCCAACTATGCGGCTTCGCGCTCCGAACTGGCGAAGTCGATCGGCCTCGGCCGCAAGGCCGTCGCCCCGGCGCCCGTCAAGGGCAAAGGCCGGAAGGCCAAGGTTTCGGCCTGAGCAATTCAGTCCTGAGCCAATATTTAGGACGACTGGAACGGAAGCCTGCCGGCGAAAATCGCCTTGGCAGGCTTCATGTTTTTGTGGCTTGGATGAACCGGACAGGTGCTTTGAGGGGGAACTGCCATGAACTACACCAGGATGGTGATCGAGAAAGAAGCACCGGAGGAATACGGCTACGATCGTATCCGCTACAATCTTTCCGAAAGTTCGATCGCCGACCAGAAGCTCTCCGACATCGGCCTGTCGCTGCCCGACCTGACGCTTTTCTATGGCGAGCATCGTGGCGACAAGGACTTGCGCGCCCTGGTCGCGGCGCAGGATGCCGGCATCTCGCCCGATGATGTGCTGGTCACCGCCGGCGCCGCCGGCGCGCTGTTCATCATCTCGACATCGCTTCTGTCGGCCAGCGATCATCTCGTCGTCATCAGGCCCAACTACGCCACCAACATCGAAACGCCGCGGGCGATCGGCTGCGCCATCAGCTTCGTCGACCTCGCCTTCGACGAAGGCTTCGCCATTGATGTCGAGCGCGTCAGGGCGGCGATGCGGCCGAACACCAGGCTGATCAGCGTCACTTGCCCGCACAACCCGACCGGCACCATGATGAGCCGTGCCGAATTGGACGCACTGGTCGCGCTCGCCGAAGCCAGCGTCTGCCATCTGCTGGTCGATGAGACCTATCGCGACCTCTCCTATGGACGGCGCCTGCCCTCGGCGGCCTCGCTGAGCAACAAGGCGATCAGCGTCTCGTCACTGTCGAAAGCCTTCGGCATTCCCGGCATCCGCATCGGCTGGCTGGTCACCAGGGATGCTGCCCTCCAGGAAAAATTCCTCGCCGCCAAGGAGCAGATCGGCATCTGCGGCAGCGTCATCGACGAAGGCATCGCGCGCGGCATGCTGGCGCGCCGGGACGCGTTTCTGGGAAAGCTGCTGCCCGAAATGGCCAGGCGCCGCGATATCGTCCAGGCATGGATCGACCGCGAACCTTTAGTCGACTGGGTGCGCCCCGAGGGCGGAGTGGTCGGCTTCCCGCGCCTCAATGTCGAGCCCGGCTTCGACCTCGACCGGTTCTATGTCAGGCTGCTGGAAGACCACGGCACCTATGTCGGACCCGGCCATTGGTTCGAGATGGAAAAGCGCTTCTTCCGCGTCGGCTTCGGCTGGCCGACGGAGGCCGAGTTGAAAGGCGGATTGGACGCGATTTCGGCCGCGCTGCGGCAGTAACTTCCGCGTGGGCTGGACGGTGCGGACCGAAAGTCCCTTGATCCAGGTCTGAATTTGAAGCATATCCGCCCCGAACTTTTATCCAGTTCCATTGGTCGAACAGCGCCCATCCGGGAAGTGCCCCGCGAGCCGATGCCCACCGCAACGGGGCCTCTTTCCATGATACCAGAACAAACTTTGCCGGAGCAGCGTTACGCCGCGTTCCGGCACAAAGCCTTCCTCAGCTATTGGACGGCGCGCTTTCTCACCACCTTCGCGACCATGATCGTTTCCGTCGCCGTCGGCTGGCAGGTCTATGACCTGACGCGCGATCCGTTCGACCTCGGCATTGTCGGCATCGTCCAGTTCCTGCCATCGCTGCTTCTGGTGCTGGTGACAGGTGTCGTCGCCGACCGCTTCGGCCGCCGGCTGATCATGACCCTGGCGACATTGGTCGAAGGCGCCTGCGCGCTGGCTCTGCTGTTTCTGACCCTGCGCGGCCTTACGACCCCGCTGCCGATCTTCGCCGTACTGGTCATGTTCGGCATTGCCCGAGCCTTCTATGGGCCGGCTTCGTCCTCGCTGTTCGCCAATCTTGTGCCGCAGCGGGATTTCGCCAACGCCATCGCCTGGAACTCCTCCGCCTGGCAGACGGCGACGATTGTCGGCCCTGTCGCAGGCGGCTTGCTCTATGGCGTGTCGGCGGAGGTGACCTATGCCACGGCGGCAGTCCTGATGCTCGCTGCCGCGTTGCTCATCTTCACCATCCCCAAGCCCGCGCAACAGACGGCCACGGACAAGCCGACAATGGAGACGCTGTTTGCCGGCTTCCGCTACATCTGGAGCGAGAAGATCGTGCTCGGCGCCATCTCGCTCGACCTCTTTGCCGTGCTTCTGTCCGGCGCCTCGGCACTGCTGCCGGTCTATGCCCGCGATATTCTGCAACTCGGCCCCTGGGGCCTCGGCCTGCTGCGCTCGGCGCCGGGCATCGGTGCCATTTGCGTCGCCATCTGGCTTGCCGGCCATCCGATCCGCGATCATGCCGGCAAGATCATGCTGAGCTTCGTCGCGGCGTTCGGCGCCTGCACAGTGCTGTTCGGCCTGTCGACCCTTACCTGGCTGTCGATAGCGGCACTTGCCCTGCTCGGCGCCACCGACATGTTCAGCGTTTACATCAGGGAAACGCTGATCCAGCTGTGGACGCCCGACGCGGTGCGCGGCCGCGTCAACGCCGTCAACCAGGTCTTCGTCGGCGCCTCCAACGAGGTCGGCGAATTCCGCGCCGGCACCATGGCGGCACTGATCGGCACGGTTCCGGCGGTGGTCATCGGCGGCGTCGGCGCCGTCGCGGTTGCCGGCCTGTGGGCCTATCTGTTCCCCGCGCTGCGCAAGGTCAGGCACCTCAAGGGACGAAACTGAAGGCTTCATCGGTATCGGCGGGGCCGCGAATCTGTGCTAAGCCGCCGCCCAATCAACGAAAGGACGACACCTGTGAGCGAACCGACCGTGGCCGAGGCGACCGAAAATATCTATGCGTCGCTCCGGGCGGACAATGCCGACATCGACGCGCATATCGCGACGCTTAAGGCGGCGCTGACACGCGAGGGGATAAAACAGGCGGTCTTCGATCCTGCCAAATTGGCGCAGAACAACCGCTCGGGCCGCAAGTTGATGCAGGCTTACTTTCGGCAGCGCGGCGTGAGCGTGAGGTTTTCGGAGTAGTTTCCACACTCCGAAAAGCGATGGTCGGCCACATTGGCGGCCACTGGTCTGCCCTAACGCGCGGCCGGCCCGCCAAAAATCATCCGCAAGAACTCGTCGAGCCAGCGCTTTAGGTGCATGTCCCAGATCAGCCGGCCGCCGAGATGGTCGCGGCCGGGCTGGGCGCCGGGTAGCTCGAAACGATGGGCGCCGCGCACCACCCAGCGCTGCATCATCACCCTGGTGAGTTCGCCATGGAACTGGATGCCCCAGGCATTGTCGCGATAGCGGAAGGCCTGGTTGGGATAGGTCTCGTTCGTGGCCAGCAGCGTCGCGTCGCTCGGCAGCGAAAAGCCCTCGCGGTGGAACTGGTAGACCATTTCGGGCCAGTGCATCAGCTTCCTGCCGGCCTCGGTCCCCTTCAGCGGATACCAGCCGATCTCCACCAGCCCTTCGCCGTGGCCCTCGACCTTGCCGCCGAGATGATTGGCCAGCATCTGCGCGCCCAGGCAGATGCCGAGCAACGGCCGGTTTTCCCTGAGCGGGACTTCCAGCCAGTTGGTTTCGCGGCGGACGAACTCGTCCTCGTCATTGGCGCTCATTGGCCCGCCGAACACCACCGCGCCGGCATGGCCATCCAGCGTTTCCGGCAAGGCGTCACCGAGCGGCGGGCGGCGAATGTCGAGATCGAAGCCTTCTTCCAGGAGCATGTGGCCGACGCGTCCGGGGCTCGAATTCTCCTGATGCAGCACGATCAGGATCTTTGGCTTCGGGCTCGTTGCGCGCTGCATCGTTGGGCGAAATCCCGTCTATTCGTCGCTTGACGTCCCGCGCGCGCCTGGCGCATGCGCCGCGGCCTGGCGGCGCGCCTCGACCCGGTCGTGGCGCTCGACGCCGATCAGCTCGGCAACGCGCCACACCGTATTGTCCTCGAGCTCATGCAGCTCGCCATCGGCATAGACGATCTCCCACATCAGGCCGATGAAGGCCTTGCGCCCCTCCGCGTCGAGATGGCGCTTGAGCACGCTGGTGAAGGCATAGAGGTCGATCGCTTCATTGTCGGCGCGCTCGCCGGCGGCGACGAGCGCTTCGAGTTCGGCACCACTGATCGAATAGCTCTGCGCCAGCACCGCCTTGAAGCGCTCCCACTCGACATCCTGGCGCACGCCATCGGCATTCATCACATGGTAGAGCAGCGCCGAAGCCGCGACGCGCGGATCGTCCGCGCTGGTGTGGCTGGCCGAGCCGGCCGGTAAATCCCTGAGAAACGACAGAACGCGCTCGAACATCAATTCATTCCCAAACGGCCCGATGGCCAGGTCAAATCACCCGATGGCCAAAATCAAAACAGCCGGAACCGGCGTGGCGACTTTTCCGCCTCGTCGTCCGGATCGACGCCTGGATCGTCCGGCAGGCGCGCCAGTTCTTCCGCCGGCTCGACGGCCTCGGCATCGGCCGGCACCGCGGCAAAGGCGGCGGCCGTGACCGGGGTGACATGATCCTCGCGGCTTTCGGCGTCCTTGCCCGTTGCCTCGTTGCCCGGGGCGGCATGATCGATCACCTCGACCGGCTTTTCAGGCCTGCCCGTCGCCTCGATGGCTACCACCGGGGCATCCGGTTCAACATCGCGACTGTCGATCAGTTGGCCAAGGCGTTCCATCGGCGCGCGCCATTCGAAGGCGTCGAGCCGCCCGGTGACCGGCGAGACCGGCGCCCAGCGCTCGGAGACGATGCCGTCGGCGACCCAGGCCGGATCGCGCGGCGCCCGAACCGCCTTGGAGAGCAGCTGCCGTACTTTGCCCTGGTCGCCGGTCTCGGCCTCCTCAATGTCGGCCAGGAGCAGATAGGCGCCCTCGCGGCGGTCCATGCGGATCGCGGCTTCGGCCTCGCGGCGGGCGGTCGACAAATCCTGCGCGTCGAGCGCCGCACGCGCCACCGTCATCGACGATTCGGTGTGGTTCTTCTTCATCTCCTGCAGCTTCTTTGCCCGGTTGAGCCGATCAAGCACGGCGTCGCCAGGCCTAGCATGGGTGTAAAGCTCGGCAATTTCGGGATGCGGCTCGGCCTTCCATGCGGTCTCGAGGATCTTCGAGCCCTTGCGCACGTCGTTCTGTTTGAACAGCGCGGCGGCGGCGGCAACGGCGGCAGGCGCGAAGTCGGGGGCGAGTCTGTTGGCCTCGATCGCCGCTGTCCTGGCAGCCGCGGGATCGCTGTCGGCGAGCGATTGCGCCTTGGCGGTCAACAGCACGGCGCGGCGGCGGTTGGCAGCGTCGCGCTCGATCTGCCGCGTCGACTTCTGCGCCTCGACCAGTTTCAGCGCACCGTCCCAATCGCCGCGCGCGGTCAGCTCCTCCAGCGTCGATTCGGCCGCCCATGCCAGTTGCGGCGCCACCGCGGCGGCGCGGCCGGCATAGTGCCGGGCGGCGTTGCGGTCGCCCAGGCGCTCGGCTTCCAGATAAAGCCCGCGCAGGCCAAGCAGCCGCATTTCCGGATCGTCGAGCATGCTCTCGAATTTTTGCCGCGCACCTTCATGGTCGCCTTCGAGCAGCGATGCCTGCGCTTCGAGCAGATGGATCAACGGCTCCTGGTCGGAGCGGATCAGCTTGGCGGCTTCCTTGGTCTTCTTGCGGGCCAGCGCCCCATCGCCGGCGCCGGCGGCGATCATGCCGGTCGACAGCGCCTGATAGCCACGGTCGCGGCGGCGCACGCGAAAATAGCGCGAAATTGTGTAGGGGCTGTTCCACAGCGACTTGATCAGCCACCAGACGATCATCACCGCCGCGACGACGGCGACGACGGCCACCGCCGCCACCATCAGGCTGACCTGGTACTGATAGCCGTTGAAGGTGACGACCATGTCGCCCGGCCGGTCGGCCAGCCAGGCAAAGCCCAGCCCGAGCGCGAAGACGACGATGAGGAAAGCGAGCAGGCGGATCATCGTGTTGCCCTCATGCCTTCATCGCGCCGGAGATCAGCGCGTCGACCTGGGTTTCGACCTCGATGCGCGCCTTCAGTTTGCCGGCAAAGTCGGCGCCCGCGGCCTTCGCGGCTTCCGGCAGCGTGTCATATTCGCTGAGCGCCTTGGCGTAGTCACCCTGAGTGACCGCAACCTCCATGCGCGCCACGGTTTCCGGCGCACCTTTACCTTCGACGGCCCCGATCGGCCGGATCTTGACCAGTGACTCGGCGCTCGACATCAAATTCTGCAGGAAGCCGGCATTCTGGTCGACCGGCGTGGCGGCGGCGACCATGGCATTGGCGGCGACGTCCATCTGCGAGGCGATCTCGGTGCGGGTCGGAACGCCCTTTTCGGCATAGGCACGCAAGGTCGCAAGCTGCGGCGCATCAGGCGAGATCGCGGCCAGCGTATCGAGTTCGGCCGAAAACGGCGCGCCACGGTCGAGCGCGGCCTTGAGCGCGGAAGCCGCGATGGCGATCGCGATCTTCGGCTGCGACGCCTGTGCGTCGACCTTCCCGGAAAGCTGCGACACCGATTGCTCGAGCGCGGCAAGCCGGCCTTCCTGCGCCTTCGCCGCCTCGCCCGTCGACTTCACCAGCGCATCGAGACCGGCCATTTTTTCGTTGAGTGGGCCGAGATCGACGGGCGCCGCGCTGCCGGCCTTGCCGAGAGCGGCGACGGCCGTTTCGATCTGCTTGACCTTGTCGCCAAGTGCGGCGAGCCCGGCATTGTCGCCGGCGCCGCCCTTTTCGACCGCCGATTTCAGCGCCGCGACATCGCTCTTGACCTGGTCGAGCGCCGACGACAGGCCGTCGACCTTGGCCGATGCACCATTGCT
>NZ_RZSJ01000124.1:0-12444 GCF_003998025.1 Mesorhizobium sp. M8A.F.Ca.ET.021.01.1.1 | reverse complement strand
TCGAGATTGAGTTCATCCAGCGTGAAGACGCCGGATTGCAGGCTGCCGTAGATGCCGACAATCAATGCCAGCATCAGGCAGGCGACCAGGAACGGCGCGCGGTCGAGCAAGCGGCCGCGCCAATCGATGGCCGGCGTGGTTGATTTCATGTCGGCCGACTTTGCATCATCCCGCCAGTCTGCTCCGCGCTCGCCATGACCATGCCTCAAGCCGCCTCGCGTTCAAGCATGGCGGCGCGCAAGATGCCGGCCTCGGAGATGCGATCGCCCTCCAGCGTCGCGGCGATACGGCCGTCGCGCATGACCAGCACGCGGTCGGCGACATGGACGAGTTCCGGCATGTCGCTGGAATGGAACAGGATCGCGTAACCCTTGGCGGCGAGGTCGCGCATCAGCTGGAAGATCTCGCCCTTGGTGCCGACATCGACGCCCCGCGTCGGGTCGTAGAGCAAGAGCACGCGCGCTTGCGTCAACAGCATCTTGCCGAAGATCACCTTTTGCTGGTTGCCGCCCGACAAGGTACCGGCGAGCTGCTCAGGCGTGCCGGCCTTGATGCGCAGGAAATCGACCATCTCCTTGACCAGAGCCGCTTCCTTTTGCCGGCTGAGCAAGCCGTTTTCGGTGAAGCGCTTGATCACCGACAGCGTCAGGTTCTCGCGCACGCTCTTGGTAAGGAGCAGGCCTTGCCCGCGCCGGTCCTCCGGCACCAGGGCGATGCCATCCCTGCCGGTCAAAGCCTGGCGTGGATTGCTGATCGCGACCGGCTTGCCCCACAGCTCGACGGCACCGCTCGCCCTGCTGGCGCCGAACAGTGCCTGGAACAGCTCGCGCTGGCCATGGCCCTGCAAGCCGCCGACGCCGAGCACCTCGCCCTCCCGCAAGGCAAAGTCGACACCGGAGAGCCGGCTGCCGCTCGACAGGCCTTCGACCCTTAGCGCGACGCGATCCGTGGCCGTGGCCACCCGCTCGGGATAGAGCCGGTCGAGATGCCGGCCGATCATCTGGGTGACGATCTCGTTGTCGGACACGGCGTTGGCCTCGTGCGCGGCGACGGTGCTGCCATTGCGGAAGATGGTCAGCCGGTCGGCGATGGCGCGCACCTCGGCCATGCGGTGCGAGATGAAGATGACCAGCCTGCCTTCCGCCGCCAGTTGCCGGGTGAGCTTCAGCAGCCATTCGGCTTCACGCGCGGGCAAAGCCGAGGTCGCCTCGTCGAGGATGAGGATGCGCGGGTCCTTGGCCAACCCCTTGGCGATCTCCACGATCTGCCGTTCGGCCAGCGTCAGCCGCCGCAATTCCTGGTCGGGACGCAACGCCGGAAAATCATACCTTTCGAGCAAGGCAAGCGTCCTGCGGCGCATCTCGGCGCGGTTGACGGTGCGCAGCAACGTCCTTGGCTCGTGGCGGAACCAGATATTCTGTTCCACGCTGAGGTCGGGGATCAGCGACAGTTCCTGAAAGACGGCGGCAATGCCGCGCGCCTGGGCCACGTCCGGATTGGCGGGGCGATAGTCCTGGCCGTCGACCAGGATCGAGCCGCCATCGTGGCGCACCGCGCCCGACAGGATCTGGATGAAGGTGCTCTTGCCGGCGCCATTCTCGCCGAGCAGCGCATGCACCTCGCCGGCGCGGGCGCTGAATGTCGCATCGCTCAGCGCAACGATGCCGCCATAGCGTTTGGACAGGCCTTTGACGGTGACGAGGTCCATGGATGCGCCTTCGAAAAGCTCTCCCGACATCTTGCGATGCCGGGAGACAGGGTCGTGGTCCCGTGATGTTACTTCGAGCCGGCGGCTTCCGCAGCGGTGATCTCGACCCAGTCGGGCGTGATCGGCAGCGTCAGGCCGGGCGCCTGGTCGGGGAAGGCATTTTCGCCGACCGCGATCTTGATCATCTTGGTGCCCGGATAGAGCTTGGACTCGAAGGGATCGGTGGTGACGAAATCACCCTTGACCGAGACGGAGCGCTCGGCCGGCTTCTTGCCGGTGTCGAGGATGTCGACCGCCAGCTTGATCGCTTCCGACGAAAGGTAGGCCGGATTGGAGCCAAGGATGCACTTGGCCCCTTGTGTCTGCGCGCAGGTGACGGCGGCGACATTGTAGGAGAAGCCGACGACCGGGACGATCGGCCGGCCGGCATCCTTCAGCGCCTGGATGGCGCCCGAGCCGTAGCCTTGCGTCATGATGCCGTCGATCTTCGGATTGGCGGCAAGCAGCGCCGCCACGCCGGATTGTTCCGGCCCAAGTGCGTAGTTGCCGTTGTAGTAGCCGACGACCTTGATGTCGGAATATTTGGCCAGCACCTTCTCATAGCCTTGCTGCAACTGGGCCGAGATCGGCGCGCCTGCCAGGCCGCGGTCGAGGATGATGTTGCCCTTGCCGCCAAGCTGGGTGGCCATCCACTCGGCCATCACGGAGGGGATGCGATCCCAGTCGGAAGCGACGGCAAAGGCGCAGGGTTCGGTCACCACCTGGTCGAAAGAGATGACGACGATGCCGGCGTCGCAGGCCTTCTTGATGGTCGGGTTGAGCGCCGAATCCGAACCGGCGTCGACGAGGATGGCGTCCGGCTTCTGACGGATGATGTTGTTCAGCGAATTGATCTGCGCCTGGACGGTGTTCTCGACATTCTCGATCTTGAGGTCGACGCGGCCTTTCAGCGGGCCCTTGTTCACCGACACCGTGGCGACGCGTTCCATCTGCTGGCGCCAGTCATTGCCGACGAAATTGTTCGAGAGATAGATGGTGTAGGGCTTCTTGTCCTCGGCGTGACTAGGCGCCGTGCCGATGGCGATCGCGGACACGGCAAGGCTTGCCAATCCGGCGCAAATTGTCTTCAGTTTCATGATCTCTCCTCCTTGCGTTTCCTGCATCAGCCAGTGACGGACTTCGCCATCTTGGTGGGTGCTGCGTGTAAATTGATACCGGTACCAATGCGCCTTGTCAATTTAAGCCAAGGCGCATTGGAGAGACCTGGAGGCGATCATTTCGTCACCGATCGGCAGGCATCGTCATTTCGAGCCGGCAGCCTCGGCCGGGGTGATTTCAACCCAGTCCGGGCTGACTGGAAGAAACAGGCCCGGCGCCATGTCCGGAAAGGCATTCTTGCCGACCTCTATCTTCTGCATGGTCGCGTCGGGATACAATTCCGACGGGACCGGATCGGTGGTAAGGAAGGCGTTGCGCAGCAGGATCTTCTTCTCCGCCGGCTTCTTGCCGTCCAGTATCTCCACCGCGAGTTTCAAGGCCTCGGCCGACAGATAGGCAGGGTTGGGCGCAAGGATGCACTGGGCGCCATGGGTCTGCGCACAGGTCGTCGTCGTCAGGTTGAACGGACTGCCGGTGATGGGAACGATCGGACGACCGGCGTCCTGCAGCGCCTTGATGGCTCCGGCGCCATAGCCCTGGACGAAGATGGCGTCGACTTGCGGGTGCGCCGCCAGCAGGCTGGCGACGCCGGCCTGTTCCGGTCCCAGTGCATAGTCGCCGTTGAAATAGCCGACAACTTCAATGCCGGGATATTTCTTGATGACTTCCTCGAAACCACCCTGCAGTTGGGCGGAGATCGGAGCACCGGCAAGTCCGCGGTCAACGAGGACCTTGCCCTTGCCACCGAGTTTCTTGACCAGCCATTCGGCCTCCACGCGCGGTGCCCGGCCCCAGTCGGACTCCATCGTGTAAGCGCAGGGCGCGCTAACGATCTGGTCGAAGGCGATGACCACGATGCCGGCCTTGCAGGCCTTCTCGATAGTCGGGTTGAGCGCTTCGCCGGAGCCCGCGTCGATCACGATGGCGTCGGGCTTGTTGCGAATGATGTTGTTGAGGGAATTGATCTGCGCCTGGACCGTGGTCTCGACCACCTCGACCTTGAGGTCGACGCGACCGGCAAGCGGCGGTTTCTTGACCGCGATGTCGGCGCTGCGCAGCATCTGCTGGCGCCAGTCGTTGCCGACGAAATTGTTGGACAGATAAATGGTGTAGGGCTTCTTGTCCTGTGCGTTGGCCGGCACGGCATCAATCGACAGCAAAGTCGTCGCGATCACCGCAAGGCCGGCGAAGAATGCGCCTGCTTTCATGATTTCCTCCTCCCGTGTTTGGTGTCAGCCGCGCGAACGCCGCTGCCTATCAAGTGCCTTCGCCGCACACCCCCTTATGAACAGACTTTGTTTTGTGCATGCCGCTACCCAGGACCACTGTGCACTTGGGCGACACGCACCAGGCAAATGCTCGACGTCGGATGCGGCTGCGCTTCCACGTTCGATCGTGGTTCTCGACGCAGCCTCCATCCTAGCTATGATGCTATTATAATTTTATAAAGCTGTCCATGGCCGAGACGACGAAATCGGCGTGAAATCCCGCCGATCGGGTTCAGGCGAGGTCGTTCGGCGCGTCGTAGCTGATGCTGAAGAGATCGGCAGGATGCCGCGCGATGGTAAACTCGATGCTCTGCTGGTCGGCCGACTGGTAGAGCATCTCCACACTCAGGACTGCACTGCCCAGCGCGATGCCGAGGTCGTCCGCGATGACCTCGTCGGCGATCTCGGCGCGGACCGTGACATGCGCGACGTCCAGCCGCAGGCCGAGATGCCGTTGCACCGAACGAAAGATCAGCACGTCGGAAAAATCGTCCCGCTTCAGCTTCGCTCCGACAGAAGGCGGGAAATAGCTCGTGATCTGGGCCTTCTTCTGCTCACCCACCGACAGGATGCCGCGCAAGCAGTAGCCAGCCTCGTCCTTGCCCATGCCGAAATGGCGCTGAAGCACGGGGGAAACCTCCTTGCGATAGGATTTGACCGTCAGTTCGGCATCCTTTGTGAAGGCCGCCATGTCGGCGAAGTTCTTGAATTTCCAGCTGAGGTTTACCGACGGATTGCGCGCCGCGACCACAGCGGGCTTGGCCGAGCGCTTCCTGATCAGCCCGTCGGCCTCGAGATCGCGCAGCGCCTGGCGCACGGTGATCAGGCTGACGCCGAAATGCTCGGCGATGGTCGCTTCCTTGGGCAGCTCGCCGCCGACCGGGAAGGTGCCGTTGCCGATCGGCTCGCGCAGGATGTCGGCGAGCTGCCGGTAAAGCGGCCCATTGGCGCGGCCGAGCGTGCGCTTGGGAAGACTTTCGATGGTGGGAACGGAATGGTCCATGTGCCTCGTCGCGCCTGTGTCGAAGCTTTTATAATAGCTTCCTTCGCCCGAGGCTAGGCAACGTCGGCAATGATCAACCCTCTCAGACGAAGAGCCGAAGCGGGTGTTCGATGGCCGATTTCAGGGTAGCGAGCCAAGCGGCGGCGTTTGACTCATCGACGCTCGAGGCATCCGTTATCAGCAGGCACTCGGCTTGATTGCCCGCCGTGTCGAGCGAAACGGCCAGGCGCATGGCACGGTCGGGCAGAAGTGGCATCATAATCGGCCGAATGCTGCTTGCGGGGAGAAGCCGCAGAGATAGAACCGCGAACTTTCCCGCGTCGTCACGGTCGCCACGCAGGGATGCAAGCCGCGCTGCGCGCATCGATGTCAGGGATATCTCCGGAACTGTCGCGAACACTGCTTGCCGGCCGGGCAGCTCCAATGCCACGCAAGCATCGGCGCCCCAATCGATATCTGGGGATTCATCGAATGCTCGACCTGCCGCACGCAAGAGCACATCGTCGATGTCGAACATCCTCCCCGTACTTTCCAGCGCGGCCAGAAGGTCTTTCAGAGCGCCCAGTGCTATCGATGTGGCAAAGGCGGCGATGCTGGATACGGCGACGGAAGGGGAGGCTGGAGCGGCCTCGACAGCTGGCTGACCGACAGGCCGCGGGGGCGCGGCGAAGCTCAACACATCGGCGGCCAGGATGCGCCCACCCGGACCGCTGCCCCGAAGCGTCTCGAGCGGCAGCGCACACTCGCGCGCCAGGCGGCGGGCGTATGGGGAAACCGCAAGACGCCTCGCCTGCACCGCCGCTGCGTTCATTTCAGATACTCGGAGTTGACGCAGTTGGTGAGCCGGCCCTCGGCAAGATAGGCGTGCACGACTTCGATCGATTTCAGCCTGAGGTCGCGCATCGATGCCGGGCTGTAGAAGGCGGCATGCGGGGTGACGATCAGGCGATTGGCGATCCACGGCTCGCGATTGCGCCACGCCGCCAGCAGCGGATGGTCGAGATCGCCCGGTTCGTTCGGCAGCACGTCCAGCCCGGCACCGCTGACCGTGCCGTTGCGCATCGCCGTCTCCAGCGCGTCGAGATCGACGATCGGGCCGCGCGCGGTGTTGATCAGCACGAGGCCTGGCCTGGCGGCGGCGAAGGTCGCCGCGCCGAGCAGCTTGCGGGTTTCTTCGCTGAGCGGTGCGTGGACACTCACCACATCGGCTCGCCCCATCAACTCCGCCAGCGAATGGACGCGTTCGTAGCCGGTCGAGAGATCAACGCCGGACAGGAGGTGCGGATCATAGAATACCACCTTCATGTCGAAAGCGGCGGCACGGCGCGCGGTGGCGAGCCCGATACGACCGAGCCCGACAATGCCGAAGGTGGCGCCCTTGTGCCTTCTCACCAGCGGCGCCTTGGAAAAATGCCAGCCTTCGGCTCCATTGCGAAGTTCAGCGCCATAGGCCGAGGTGCCGCGTGTCAGCGCCAGCATCAGGCCGATAGCGTGGTCGGCGACCTCGGTCGTGCCATAATCCGGCACATTGCAGGCCGGGATCTTGCGTGCGCCCCAGCCTGCCGTGTCGATGTTGTCGAAACCGACGCCGGAACGCACCGCGATGCGTGCCTTGGGAAAGGCCGACGGGGCGGCGGCGACATTGTGGGTCGGCGAATAGTTGATGACGGCGTCGGCCGTCTCGCAGGCTGCCGGATCGAGCGTGGCGGCCTTGTCATTGGTCGAGCGGGCGAGGATGAACTCGATGTCGGGATAATGCTCGCGCTCGAGTTCGGCCTCGTCGGCGGCTTGCCAGTTGGCGCACAGGATCTTCATGCCAGTCCTTCGGATTTGATGTACGGAAGTGGTCTATCTCTTGATCCCGCCGATGCGGCCGCCCATCGGCACCACCGCGCCAACCGGCTGATCGATGGCGGCAAGCGTTCCGCTGACCGGCGCCTCGATCTCGACCACGGCCTTGTCGGTCTCGATCTCTGCGATCAGCTCCCCCTCCTTGACGGGATCACCGACCGCCTTCAGCCATTTGATGACAGTGCCTTCGCTCACCGTTAGGTCGCCGAACGGCATTGTCACCGGCTCGTCGTCGCTGGCGGCGACCGGGGGCTGGGCCGATGGCGCGGGTGGCACCATCTTGGCCGGGGCAGGTGCTGGCTTAGCCGGCACAGCACTCTTCAAGCCAACCATGTACCAGTGATCCGGCACCGGCGGCCGGCCTGATATGACGTCGCGCACGCCTTGCGCGATCCGGGCCGTATCGACCAGCATGGCGCGCTCCAGCACCGGCGCGAAGGGGTGCGAGGTCGGCGCGGTGTGCAGCCTTCCCGGCGGCGCGTCGAGTTCGTCGAAGGCGAGTTCGTTGATGGCCTGTGCGATCTCGCCGCCCAGCCCGCACATCGCCCAGGCCTCGTCGACGATGAGCAGGCGATGGGTCTTGCCGACGCTGGCGACGATGCTATCGATGTCGAGCGGCATGATGGTGCGCGGGTCGATCACCTCCGCCTCGATGCCTTCGCCGGCCAACAGGTCCGCGGCCTCCAGCACACGCTGCACCATCTGGCCGGCGGCGACGATGCTGATATCGGTGCCGGCCCGGGCGATGCGCGCCACACCGAACGGCACAAAATGCTCGCCGACCGGCACCTCGCCTTTCGAGGCAAACAGCGCCTTGGGCTCCAGCATGATGACGGGATCGCCGGCCCGCAGCGCCGTCTTCATCAGCCCCTTGGCATCCGCCGGGGTGGAAGGCACGCAGACGATGAGGCCGGGCATATGGGCGAAGATCGGATGGTAGATGCCGCTGTGATGCGGCCCGGAGCTGCGCAGCGCGCCGGCACCGACGCGCACCACCATCGGCGCGCTCATCAGGCCGCTGGTCATGTAGCGCAGCTTGGCGGCCTGCAGGAAGATCTGGCCTGCGGTCTCGAAAGCGAAGTCGGCGAACATCAGGTCCGAGACGGTGCGCGCGCCGGTGGCCGAAGCGCCGACGGCGGCGGCGGTAAAGCCTTGTTCGGAGATCGGCGTATCGACCATCCGCTCGGCGCCGAACTCCTGCCACAGGTTCTTGGTGTGCGCGAAACTGCCGCCGCGCTCGCCGGTGCCCTCGCCGAAATAAAGGATCGCCGGATTGGCGCGCATCTCCTCGGCGAGGCCGTCGCGAACGGCTTCGAGCCAGCCTTGCATGCGCGTCTCGCCGACCGCGCGCGGCTGCAGGGCGGCGGGCGGATTGATCGGGTCGGCGAAAACATGCAGGCGCACGGTGGCCGGATCAGGCTCGGGCGAGTTGCGGGCGAAGGTCAGCGCCTGCTCGACCACGGTCTCGATCCGCGCCTCGATTGCCGCAAGCGCCTCGGCGTCGGCGATGCCGTAGTCCTCGATCAGTTTCCTGCGGAACATGTCGATCGGATCGCGCTTGATCCAGGCGTCGAGTTCCTCCTGCGTCCGGTAGGTGCCGATGACCGGGTCGCCTTCGTGGTGCCCGACCGTGCGATAGGTCTTGGCCTCGATCAGCGTCGGGCCCTTGCCGGCGCGGGCGCGTTCGGTGGCTTCCTTCATCGCCAGCCAGACAGCGAAGACGTCGTTGCCGTCGACGGCGACGCCGGGCATGCCGTAGGACGCCGCCTTGCTGGCGATCTCGGGATTGAGCGTGACGGATTTGAGCGGCGTGGCGGTGGCGTAGAGATTGTTCTCGCAGATGAAGACGGCGGGCGCCCGCTGCACGGCGGCGAAGTTGAGCGCCTCGTGGAAGCCGCCATGATTGGCGGCGCCATCGCCGAAGAAGGCGACGCCGATATCGTCGCGGCCTTGCTGGCGCGCGCTCATGCCGATGCCGACGGCATGGCCGATGCCGGCGGCGACGATGCCATTGGTGCCGAACAGGCCGACCGAGCGGTCATAGAGATGCATGGTGCCGCCGCGCCCGCCGCAGATACCATCGGCCTTGCCGAACAGCTCGGCCATCACCCGGCCGGGATCGGCGCCCTTGGCCAGCGCATGGCCGTGCCCGCGATGGGTCGAGGTCACCCAGTCGGTGGGCCTGAGATGCGCGCAGACACCGACGCCGGTCGCCTCCTCGCCGATATAGAGGTGCAGGAAACCGGGCGTTTCGCCCTTGCGGCAGGCGATCTGGGCGATGCTTTCGAAGCGGCGCAGCAGCACCATGCGTTCGAACAGGTCGAGCAGGATTTTCCGGTCGGGTAGATTTGACGCACTCCTGGAATCCTCGCGTGCACGCGCCGCAGACATTGCCACCAAAGCCTCCCTGAATGCGTCTGGCGCCGGGCGGCAGAGCGCCGGCGGCGGGCTTGTTGGTCGCCCGCTTCGACGCATCATAGATTATAATAGCATAATGTCTACTGGCTCTGACCGAGCTGTGCGAGAGGCTAGAGTCTGGTGATCCGCACGGCTGCGTCAGGCCGCTGGAACAGCTCCGGCCGCAGGCTGAGGCCAAGGCCCGGCCCTTCGAGCGGCGCGACATGACCGTCCTGGACCGGCGGGATGTCGGCGACGATCTCGGTGTACCAGCCGGTGAAATAGGCGCGTACTGCTTCCTGGTAGTTGACGTTCGGCAAGGTCGCCGACAAGGCACAGCTCGCCGCATAGACGATCGGTCCGGTGCAGTCGTGCAAGGTGACAGGCAGTTCGCTGGCTTCCGCCATGTTGGCGATCTTGCGCGCTTCGGAGAGGCCGCCGCACCAGGCGAGGTCGATCATGATCACGCTAGCCGCGCGCTTGTCGATCAACTGCTTGAACATCTGCCGCGAGGCGAGCCTTTCGCTGGCGGCGATCGGGATGGAGGTGTGGCGGGCGAGCTCGGCCATGGCGTCGAGTTCGTTGTAGCGGATCGGCTCTTCCAGCCAGGCGACGTCATAGGGTTTCAGCGCCTCGGCGATGCGCAGCACCGGCGGCAAGGTCCAAAGCCCATGCAGTTCGACCATGATCTCCATGTCGCGGCCGACGGCGTCGCGGATCTTGTGGAAGGGCTCCAGCGCCTTGTCGAGATCGACAAGCGAGATGCGGGTGCCGTTCGAGGCCTCGGCGGCGATGTCGAACGGCCAGACTTTCATGGCGCCAATGCCTTCCGACTTCAGGCTTTTAGCGAGATCGCCGGCATTGTAGCGCCAGGCGAGCAGGTCTTCATACGGACCTTCATTCGAATCGCCTGATTTGAGCGACCAGTCCTCGCCGCGTTCGAAAAGGGCATTCTTCTTCGTGGCGCGCACATGCTTGTAGCCGGCGCAAGTGTTGTAGATCGGCACGGTCTTGTGGGTGCGCCCGCCAAGCAGCCGCCAGACCGGCTCGCCGAGCGCCCGGCCATAAATATCCCACAGCGCGATGTTGACGGCGGAATTGCCGCGCACCTCGGCGCCGGAATCGCGCGCGCCGACATAGACGCTGCCCAGCGTGCGGTCGTGCAACTCGATGTCGCGCGGGTCCTTGCCCAAGAGATAGGACGCGACATTGTCGTGGATGTAGGCGGCGACCGGCCCCGGCGCCCAGAAGGTCTCGCCGGTTCCGACAAGGCCGGCGTCGGTGTGGACGCGCAACCAGAACAGGAACGGGAATTCGGCCAGCTGCAGCGTTTCGAGCGCGACGACTCTCATCTTTTCCTCCCAACTCCCGCCGATACTACAGTCCAATGACAATAGCACATAGCCGTTGACAGCCACTTATGGTACCGGTATCAATTTCGTCAAGATCGCCTCCGGGAGAGTGCTCGCTTGCCTGCCGAAAATCGAAACAAGATGCCGCTCAGGGCGCTGGTCACAGGTGCCGCCGGCGGGCTCGGCCGCGAGGTGGCGGTTCAGCTGGCGCGTCGCGGCTGTTTCGTCGCGGTCACCGATATCAACGGCGATGGGCTTGCCGAGACCGCCAGGCAGATCGGCGAAACCGGCACGGAAGCCGAAAGCATCGTCAGCGATTTCGCCGGGGAAGGCGCGCCGGAAGCGGCCGTCGAAAAAGTCGTCGCGCGCTGGGGCGGCATCGACATCCTGGTGAACAATGCCGGCTATGGCGTGATCGAGCCCTTCCTCGACGCCACCTTCAAGGCCTGGACGCGTACGCTGGCGCTCAATGTCACAGCCCTCGCCATGGCCTGCAAGGCGGCGGGCCGGGTGATGCGTGAGCAGCGCTCCGGGCGCATCATCAACATCACCTCGCCGGGCTCGCGCATGGCGCTGCCCGACTACACCGCCTACACGGCGAGCAAGGCCGGCGTCGATTCCATCACCCGCGCCGCGGCAGTGGCGCTCGCGCCCTATGGCGTGCTGGTCAACAGCCTGGCGCCGGGCATGATGGACACCGAAATGCAGCGCTCGACCGAAATCGACCTTGCCCGTGCCAATGGCCGCGACGATTTGCAGGCCTTTCTCGACGAGCGCACCCGCCGCATCCCGCTCGGCCGCCGTGCCGAGATTGCGGAAGTGGCCGAGGCCGTCGTCTGGCTCTGCCTCGACGCGCCTGATTACATGACCGCCGAGCGGCTCAACATGTCGGGCGGGCTCGACAAGGACTGATCCAGATGCTGCGAAACGCTCCTCCCGGCTACGCCGACATCGGCGCGCTCGAACGCAAGGCGATGCTGCTGCGCCGTCATATGCTGACGATGGCGCGCGGCCAGGGCCAGGGCTATATCGGCCAGGGACTCGGCATCGCCGATGTGCTGGCGGCGCTCTATTTCCACGAGCTGCGCTACGATCCCGGCAATCTCGGTTGGCCCGACCGCGACCGCTTCCTGCTGTCGACCGGGCACTATTCCATCGCGCTGTGGGCGGCTTTTGCCGAGGCCGGCATCTTTCCGGTCGAGGAACTCGCCACCTATGGCGCCGACAACAGCCGGCTGGAGATGTCAACGCTCGACACCACGCCCGGCGTCGAGATGATCGGCGGCTCGCTCGGTCATGGTCTGGGACAGGGCGTCGGCCAGGCGCTGGGCCTGCGTGTCGATCGCTCCGATGCGCGCGTCTTCGTCGAACTGTCGGATGGCGAAATGCAGGAAGGCTCGACCTGGGAAGCAGCCATGTCGGCCAGCCACTTCAAGCTCGACGGGCTGGTGGCGCTGATCGACTGCAACGGCATCCAGGCCGATGGGCCGGTGGTGCTCGACATGGAGCCGGTGGCCGACAAATGGCGCGCCTTCGGCTGGCAGACGTCAGAGATCGACGGCAATGACATGACCGCGGTGGTTGGCGCGCTGGCGGATGCGCGTAACCGCAACGGCAAGCCGAAGGCGATCGTGCTGCGCACGCTGCCCGGCAAGGGCGTGCCGCGCATCGAGACCTCCGAGAAGTCGCACTTCTTCCGCATCGACG